>QGUH01000558.1 GCA_003242355.1 Pseudomonadota bacterium | reverse complement strand
CACTTCCCTTTTCTTGGCAGGGTTCAATGTGTTTAAGGGGCCGTCCCCTCGGGGTGAGCTCGGCGGGGCTCCCTCCGAAGCGCGGGCCCGCTGGGCAGCGCTGCCTTCCGCGTGTTTCGGCGCGCTCCAGCGTTCGCTGCGTTAGTTGCAGGGGCGCAGGATCTTCAGCCCGTCGACTTCGACCTCGCACAGGCGGGGGCGCGGTTTGGGCCGAGCCGCGAGGGTGATGGCGACGCGCTGATCGTCTTGGGCGAGCACGCGCGCCGTGCCGCGGAGCGAGCCCTTCCTCGCGTCGAGCACGAGGGTCTCGTTCTTCTTCACGACCACCGTGCACGGCGTCGCGTCGCAGACCTGAAACCCGTCCTTTTTCAACGTGGCGCCGGGTGGCTCGGTCGTGACCTCGAGGCGCACGCTGGCCGGCAAAACGCCCACTGCCGCCGGCGTCGTTTGGGGGGCGTCCGCGGGCTCGGCCTGCCGTGCGGGGGCCTCGGGGGTCCCGGCGGGCGGCGCAGCGTCGGACAGCGGCGCGGGCGCCGCGGGGGTCCCGGCGGGCGGCGCAGCGTCGGACAGCGGCGCGGGCGCCGCGGGTGCCGGACCGAGTCGTCGTGGCGAAAGGGCGGTGGTTTCGGCGTGGCGGGCCCGCACGAAGAGCAGCCCCAAAACACCGACGACGGCCAGCGCTCCGACGATTGCCGGCAGCAGCGTGCGGCTGCGCGGAGCGGGCTCCGGAGCCAGGGTGGCGCCGCTCGGCAGCGTTTCCAGCCGACTCGGGTAAGCGCGACGCGTGCCGTCCGGGCGCGTTTGCGCGCGCTCGATCGATGGCGGGTCCGACGGCCTCAGGCGATGCACCACGCCGAACTCCGGGGCCGTGGGGTTGCCCGGAGCTGGGGGGACGAACGAGGGCGTGCGCGCCGCGGGCAGCGCGCGCGCCGACAGCTCGCTCGCGTGCAAGCGACCTTCCGGCGTGGCGAGGATTGCCTGCGCCAGGTCGTTCATCGACGCGTAGCGCTCGTCGAGCGACTTGGCGAGGGCCCGCAGGATCACCGCCTGCAGCTGCGGGGAGATCGCGAGGTCCGGCGCGCGCGCGGTGAGCGGGGGGGGCTCGTCGCTCAGGTGCTTGGAAAGCACGCCGAGGAACGTCTCGTCCGTGAAGGGCACGGTCCCCGTGAACATCTCGTAGAGCATCACGCCGAGGGCGTAGACGTCCGCGCGATGGTCGGCGTGCTTTCCGGCAGCCTGCTCCGGAGACATGTACTCGGGCGTTCCGAAGATCATGCCGGTGCGCGTGAGGCGACGGCGCTGCGAGCCGCTCGCCACGTCGTCGCCCGAGCGCAGCTGCGCGATCCCGAAGTCGACGATCTTGACGATCTCTTCGCCGTCGGACGTTCGATGCAGAAACACGTTCTCCGGCTTGAGATCGCGATGCACCACGCCGCGCGCATGCGCCGCTTGCAAACCGCGACACACCTGCAGCGCGATGCGCACGCCGCGCGCGGGATCGATGAGGCGCTGCTCCGCCATCTCGTCGGCGAGATCGCGCCCCTCGAGGTACTCCATCGCGAGGAAGAAGCGTCCGTCGTCGAGTTGCCCGAAGTCGAACACGTCGAGCACGTTCGGGTGCTCGATGCGCGAGGCGCTCTTCGCTTCCTGCCGAAAGCGCGAGACCATCTCGCTTTTGCGCGAGTACTCGGCGCGCAGCACCTTGAGCGCAATCGAGCGCTCGATCGCCACGTGCTCGGCCAAATAGACCTGGCCCATGCCGCCCTCGCCGAGCAGGCGAATGACGCGATAGCGACCCGAAACGACCGTCCCGATGAGAGCGTCCGGGGCAGGCAAGGGAGCGGACTGCATGGCGGCGCCCGAACGCTCACGATACCGTGCTCGCGCAAGAGCCGCTACGGCGACAAGCGCGCCCGAGCACCGCGAACGACGCGCGTTTTGCGCGCAGGTCGCACGATGTCGCAGGCGTCGCGACACGGAATCACGGCAACGCGCATTTGCTCCGTGCGCATCGACACGAAAGCCGGCGTTGCTCCGGTCTCGACCCTCCCCTCCGGCGTCGCCCCGAAATTTACGCTATGAGCGCGGGTGCGGCTGGCGCATGACTCGGTTGAGCATTCTCGGATTCGGTCTCATCGGCGGCTCGGTGGCCCTCGCGTTGCGCCGTGCGCTGCCGGAGTTGCACGTCACGGCCATCGATCTCGAGCCGAGCCTCGAGAAGGCGCGCGCCCGCGGGATTGCGGACGAGCTCGTCGACTTTCGGGATACGCGTGCCGTCGAGCGCGCGTTCGCGACGTGCACCGTCGCGCTGCTCGCCGCGCCGGTGACCGTCATTCGCGATCGGGTTCCGTTCGCCGTGCGTCGAGCGCCGGTGATCACGGACTGCGGATCCACCAAGCGTGCGATCATCGCGAGCGCTCGCAACGAGCCGCGCGCCGCGCGCTTCGTGCCGGGGCACCCCATGGCGGGCGGACCCGAAGGCGGCATCGAGCATGCGCGCGCCGATCTCTTCGAGAACCGACCGTGGATCCTCTGCCCGGAGGGAGCCGACGAAGACGCCGTCGTCACGGTAAAACGGCTGATTCGGGCCGTCGGCGCGCGCCCGGTCGTGATGAGCGCGGCGGCGCACGATCGCGCGGTGGCGCGAACGAGCCACGTGCCGCAGCTCTTGGCGAGCGCGCTCAGCGTGCTCGTGGATCGGGCGGGAGCTTTGGAGGCTGCGGGTCCCGCTTTCGAACGAGCGACCCTGGGCGCCGGAGGATCGGTGTCGATGTGGGGCGACATCTTCGAGACGAACGCCGACGAGATCGCCCGCGCGCTCGCCGAGCTGTTCGCCGAGCTCGCTCCCGTGAAACAGGAGCTCGAGAACGCGAGCGGCGCCGAGCACGCACGGGCGCTGCTCGAGCACGCGCGGAGGCTTCGCCGCGGCTGAGAGCCGTGTGGCAGGCAAATTGCACAATGGGCGTCGCGCGATGAGCCCTGCGCTCCGGTGGTTCCTCCTGATAGTCCTCGCTGCGGTCGCGGCGTCGTGCACGCTCGATCCGCAGCCGATCCTGCCCGGCCAGCCCCCGGATGCGTCGGCGTCGGGCGGGCAGACCGGCGGCGTCAACGAGGGCTCGGACGAGGGTGAGGCTGGCGCTGCGGGCGCCGGAGGAGGCGCCGACTCCGAAGAGCCGTAGGGTTCGCAGGGTAGGGCACAGAGATCCGGCATTGGGCCGAGTTGTGCCAGATGGCACAAGTCAATCCGCGCCGAACGAAGCCGTGAAGGGCCGGAAAACCGGGCCTCTGCCATTTTGGCGCGCTCCGTGCTACTTGCGTTCCGACATGTGTCGCACGCGACCGTCCCGGCTCGTGCTGGCGGTGCTTTGGCTCCTGCCAGCGGTCGCGTGCACCTTCGGGTCCGGCTCCGACGATCCGGCGTTGGACCCGCAGCCCATCCTGCCCGGCGCCCCGACGGGCCAGATGCCGCCTCCGGACATTGGTCTGGGCGGAAACCCCGGTTCGGTGGGGTCGGGCGGCACGAGCGCCAACCCGCCGGGAACGGGGTCCGGCGGTGCGGCTGTCATCAATGAGCCGCCCGGGAGCACCCCGGGCGGATCGGGCCTGGGCTCGGGCGGCATGTCGGCCGCGTCGGGCGGTGTGTTCGGCGGGAGCGGCGCAGGCACGGTCGCTGGCGGGGCGCCCGGCGGCGAGCAGCCCGGTGTCGGTGCTGGGACCTCGGGCGCAGCCGCTCAGGCTGGTTCTGCCGGGATTGGCGGGGGTGGGGGGGGGCCCCGGGGCCGCGGGCCCCCCGGGACCGGCGGCGCTTCTGCCCG
>QGUH01000557.1 GCA_003242355.1 Pseudomonadota bacterium | reverse complement strand
GATGTGGGGGGGTTTCCTTTGGGGGGGGTGGCCGGGGGGGGGTCCGGAGGGGAAGGGGGGGCAGGGGTTTGGGCGAGGGATCGGGGGAGCTCCCGCCGGGCGTAGAAGAGGCGCGGGCGCACCGTCAGCACGGGAGCGCCGACCCTGCGCGCGATCTCGGCGGGCGCCATGCCTTCGATATCGTGCAGCACGTACGCGGTGCGCTTCTTCTCACTCAAGCGGTCGAGCACGCGGATGAGCGCTTCGGCACATTGCCGGCGAGCGAGCTGCTCGTCGGGGCGCAACGATTCCGCCTCCGGTGCGTCGATCCCGTCGAGCTCGACGAGCGCAGGGCGGCAGCGGCGCGCGCGACGCCGCATCAGGACCACGTTCACCGTGACCCGATACAGCCAAGTCGTAAAGCGTGCGTCTCTCCGGAAGTCCTTCAGACTCCGGTAAACCTGCACGAATACGTCTTGGACGATGTCGTCGAGCTCGTTGGACCCGGCGAGGCGCCGGACGATACGGGCGACATCCGCGCGGTGTGTGCGATACAGTGCTGCGAACGCATCCGGATACCCCGCCTGGTAGCGGGTGACCAGCGCGTCGGAATCGCTCACGCGGTCGACAGTACCCGCACGGGGGAGCGACGAGTCTCCCGAGCGGGCCGCGGAGGGACGAACGGGTCATCCCCCCGCGTTCTCGGGCAGGCGGATCAGAACACTGCGCGGAGATCGACCTTTTCCAGCTTTTTCTGCTCGAGCACCGCGTTGAGGGCTCGGAGCAGCCGGGTCTTTGCCGGGCCGCTGACCGGCTTGCCGGCGCGCGCCGCCTCGATGAGCTGCGCCGTCACGGGGCGGCCCGAACGCGGCTTGCCGGGCTTCTCTGCCCCTTCGGCGGGAGCTTCGCCGCTCTTTTCGCGACGGCGCGCCAGGCGAATCTTGCGATCCTCCGGGCGGAGGCGTTCGAGCTTGCGCGAGGCCGCGATGAGGCGGCGCGGGTCGATCTTGTTCTTCTCGAGAATTTCGGAAAACTTGCTGGACATGAGTGGCTTCGGCCGGACCATACCTACATGCCGCCGGAGCGTCCAGCCGGGGAGTCCCGGGTGACCCTGCGGTTCGAGGTCGAGGAAGCCCGAGCTGCCGTGCTCGGCCAGGTTCGCGGGGACCCGCGGGTGGGCGTGGTGCTCGGCTCGGGGCTGGGAGCGTTCGCGGAGCGCCTGTCGCGGCGGCAGATCGTCCCGTACGAGGAGATTCCGTACTTTCCGGTTCCTCGCGTGCTCGGCCACGCCGGCAACCTGTGCGTTGGCGACGTGGGCGGCGCGACGGTGGCGTGCCTGCAGGGGCGCGTGCACGCGTACGAAGGACACGCGCTCGATCGCGTCGTGTTCGGGGTTCGATTGCTCGCGGCGATCGGCTGCCACACCGTGCTCGTGACGAACGCTGCGGGCGGCATCGGCGATCACCTGGCCCCGGGCGATCTCATGTTGATCACCGATCACCTGAACCTGACCGGGCGCAATCCGCTCGTCGGTCCCGAGGAGAATCCGGAGCGTCGCTTCCCGGACATGTCCGAGGCGTACGATCCCGCGCTCCGCGCGGCGGCCAAGGGCGCGGCCCAGGACCTCGGCATTGCTTTGAAGGAGGGGGTGTACGCCGGCGTGCTCGGACCGAGCTACGAGACCCCGGCCGAGATTCGCATGCTGCGCACGCTGGGCGCCGACGCCGTCGGCATGAGCACGGTGCTCGAGGTGATCGCGCTGCGCCATCTCGGGGTGCGCGTCGGAGCGGTGAGCGCGATCACGAACCGCGCCGCCGGTCTCTCGGCGACGCCGCTTCGCCACGACGAAGTGCAGGAGACGGCGAGGAAGATGCAGAAGACGTTCGTTCGCTTCCTCACGCGGTGGATCGAGCTCGCGACGGAGGCGTCCGCCGGTGTCTGAGCCGCTGTCGCCCGAGCTCGAGGAGCTCGTCGAACGCGCCCGCAGCGCGCGCGAGCGCGCTTATGCGCCCTATTCGAAGTACTTCGTCGGCGCGTGCGTGCGGAGCGCGAGTGGGGCGCTGTTCGCCGGGTGCAACGTCGAGAACGCGAGCTACGGCGCCACGATCTGCGCCGAGCGCAACGCCATCGCGCGCATGGTGGAGAGCGGCGAACGCCACGCGATTGCCGTCGCCGTGTTCACGCAGGGCCCGACACCGGCCATGCCGTGCGGCATCTGTCGGCAGGTGCTCTGGGAGCTCGGGCGCGCCGAGACGGTGGTCGTGGCCGCGTGTCCCGGGGCGGTGCGCGTGACCACGGTCGGCGCCCTCTTACCCGAACCGTTCGAGCTCGAGCGATGACGCGCACGGTGAGAGCGCCGTACCGATTCGTTCCGGACACGCCGCCGGAGCTCGTGGTGCACGACGAAATCGCGCCGTGCCCCTACCTCGAAGGGCGCCTCGCGCGCCTGCCCCTGCGCATCCCGGCGCGCCCGTTGCTCGCGCACGAGCTCGACGCGCGGCTCGCCGTCGGCGACCGCCGTCAAGGGTTGCTCTTCTACCGCACCGAGTGTCCGGCGTGCCGCGCGTGCGAGCCGATTCGCATCGACGCGACCGTGTTTCGACCGGGGAAAACGCTCCGACGTACGGTGCGGCGCAACGACGCGTTCATCGAGCTCGAGCTCGGTCGCCCCGTCGTGGATGGCACGCGCATCGCGCTCTACAACCGCCACAAGGTGGGGCGCGGGCTCGACAACGGGCGAGAACCGATCGACTTCCAAGGCTATCGCGAGTTCCTCGGCCTCACTTCGTGCGACACGTTCGAGATGCGCTACCGCCTGCGCGGCGTGCTGGTTGGCATCTCGATCGTCGACCGGGGCAAGGACGCGCTGTCGGCGGTCTACAGTTTCTACGATCCGGATCACGCGCGGCTCAGCCTGGGCAGCTACTTCATCATGAAGCAGCTCGAGCTGTGCCGGACCTGGAACATGCGCTACCTCTATCTCGGTCTCTACATCGCGGAGTCGGAGCACATGCGCTACAAGGCCCGCTTCCTTCCGCACGAGCGGCTCTTGGACGGCCGGTGGACGGAGATCCGGGAGAATCCAACGCGGTGAGCTCGTCGGCCCTGCTGAACCCAGCGGGAGGGCTCCGGTACCATCTCCGCGCGTGGCGCCACGGGGCGAGGTTGTGGCAGCCGTTTCGCTGGGCGCTCGGCGAGTGGCTGCTCGGCTGGGAGCCGCCCGAGCGAACGCTCGTGCTGATTGGTCCGAGCGCGGGTTATTGCCTGCAGCCGTTCTTGTTCGAGCGCTTCGAGCACGTGGTGTGCCTCGAGCCCGATCCGGTGGCGCGCTTTCTCTTCGCGCGGCGATTGCTGCGTGCGCCGCTCGAACGCCGGCCCACGCTCGAGCTCGTCGCCGAAGATCATCTGCTCCGAGAGCCGGAACGGCTGCTGCGTTTGCTCGAGCGGCTCGGGGAGAGCGCCGTTCTGTTCAGCAACGTGCTCGGGCAGCTTCGGGTGCTCCTCGAGGTGACCGACCTCGAAGCGCCGGAGCTCGTTCGCGTGCACGCGGTCGTGAGGCAGTCCATCGCGGGGCGCTCCTGGGTCAGCTTCCACGATCGCGTCTCGGGGGAGCTGCGCCTCGATTTCGCCCAACCGCTCGTCGTGGATGGTCGTCTCTCCGATGCAGAGGTCCTCGAGCACCTCTACGAGCAGCCGGGAGAAACCGACGTCGCGCGGGTTGGGCTCGTCGATCACTTGACCGCAGGGCTGTTTCCGACCGAGCTGCCCCACGCGTACTTCGCCTGGGAGCTCGAGCCGGGCTGGTTCCACGCGATCGAAGCCGTGCGCGCCGTGCGCGC
>QGUH01000556.1 GCA_003242355.1 Pseudomonadota bacterium | reverse complement strand
CGCCCGGCTCGGTCCGGCTCAGCTATCCTTCTCGCTGGGCTCTGAATGGATTTTTTGACGGACACGGGCCTGTCCCGCCACTGCTCGGAGAGCGCACGATGACCAGGCACGACTCGGCCGCCCCGGCGGCGGGGTCACCCGAGCAGGTTGAGCAACGCCCCGTGGCGACCGACGGCGTGCCGTCCTTTGCGTCCATCTACGAGCAATATTTCGACTTCGTGTGGGCATCGGTTCGGCGGTTGGGCGTCAGCCCGGCCAGCATGGATGACGTTGTCCAGGATATTTTCATCGTGATTCACGCCAAGATCCACACCCTGCGGGAACCCAGCGCCCTCCGCAGCTGGATTTATGGCATCGTGCGGCGCACCGTCAGCGATCACCATCGATCGCAGCGAACGCGCGCGGCGTCGGGCGCCGTCCTCGCATCGGAGCCGCCGCCCCCGCCGCCCACGCCTTTCGCGCTCGCCGAGCGGAACGATCGCCTGCAGCTCCTCGCGAGCCTGCTCGAGACACTGGATCCAGCCAAGCGCGAGGTCTTCATGCTCGCGGAAATCGAGCAGATGACCGTTCCCGAAATTGCGGAGATTCTCAAGATTCCGCTGAACACGGCGTACTCGCGGCTGCGCGCGGCACGCATCGCGTTCGAAGAAGGGCTCGCTCGATTCAAAGCGAGCGGAGAAGGGCAGGGTTAGTCGTGTCGAATCTCGGTTCCGAAGCACGACGACTCCTCGACGAGGCACGAGACGCGCTGCGTCCCACCGCGCAGGATCGGGATCGCATCCGGGAAGCGCTGCGCGCCCGTCTCGGAGCGGAGAGCGGGTTGGGGGCCGATGCGCCGGCTCCACCGGCGCCCGCCACCGGCGCTGGCGGCATTGGCGTCGCGGGGTTCACGACGGCAGTGGTCGTCGGGTTGGCGATTGGCGGCGGCTTGATCGCGCGCGCGTTTTGGCCTGACTCGGCAGAGAGCCCGACGCCGGTCGTGAGCGCAACTCCTGCGGTCGTCGCCAGCGTGCCGGCGGAGCCCGTCGTTCCGCCGGAGGCGCCGCCCCGCGCATCGCCTCCGGTGTCGAGCGCTGCTCCGAAAGTGAATCCAGCGCCGGCGCCGCGGCGATCGTCGGATCAGTTGTCGGAAGAGGTGGCGATCCTCTCGCGGGCGCAAACCGAGCTGCACGCGGAGCGCTTCACCGCTGCGCTCCGGTTGCTCGGCGAGCACGAACGAAAGTTTCCACGCGGGACGCTCGCGCCCGAGCGCAGTGCCGCGAAGGTTCGGGCGCTCTGCTCGCTGGGGCGCGTCGCGGAGGCCGACGCAGAGCTGGCCCGGCTCCCGCCGAGCTCGCTCCACGCCGAACGCGCGCGCGCGGCGTGTCGCAAGCGGTGAAGCGCTTGCTGCGCGCGCCGCGTCATGCGGGGTTGACGCGGGTCGTGTGTCGCAGGCGATGACGGATTTGGGGGCGTTCTGCCACTGCCCGGCGTGGACTCCGCTTCTCCGCGTAGTGTCGGCGGCCCCGGCCCACGACTCCGGACAGCCCGAGCGACGCGCGTGCGCTTGCTCTCGTGGATTTCACCGCCGGTTGCCCTGCTCGGCGCGTCGATCGCGGGCTGTGCGGACGATCCCGTGTCCCACGCCCCTCAAAGCTCGGGCGGTACGCAGAACGGATCGGGCGGCATGCTCGCGATGGGTGGGAGCAGCGCCGCGGCTGGAGCACCGACGGCGCCCTCCGGAGGCGCCGCGGGCACGATGGGCACGAGCGGTGACTCCCGGGGAAGTGGTGGAATGTCCAGAGGTGGAATGTCCAGTGGTGGAACCGCCGATGCAGGCGGCACCGCTGGATCGACGGCAGGAGGCGCCGCGGGCGGCGCCGTTCCCGCGGGCGGCGGAATGCCTGCCGAGGGCGGCGCCGCGATGGGCGGCGGTGCTGGCGGAAGCGCGGGAATGGCGGGTGGCGCTCCACCGTCGAATGGCGGGGCGAGCGGCGGCGCGGACTCCAACGGCGGAAAGGCGAGCGGTGGCGAAAACGCGATGGGCGGCTCCGGCAACGAAGCGGGCGCCGATAGCCAGGCGGGCGCGGCCGGCGCCGCGGGCATGGACGGCGGGATGACTTGTGAGTTCCCGACTACTTTCCGTTGGCGCTCGAGCGGGGTGCTCGTCAGCCCGAAGTCCGACCCGAGTCACAATCTCGTGTCCGTGAAAGACCCGACGATCGTGTTCTTCGACTCGCGGTATCACGTCTACGCGACGACGGCGAATACCGCGGGCAACTGGAACATGGTCTATTTCAACTTCACCGACTGGTCCACGGCGAAGGACGCGCCGCACTATTACATGGACCGGACTCCGGGATTCGAGGGGTACCACTGCGCTCCCCATGTCTTCTATTTCCGTCCGCACAAGAAGTGGTACCTGATTCAGCAGTCGCAGCCGCCTCAGTATTCGACCAACGACGACATCAGCCAGCCCGACAAGTGGACGCGGCCGCAGAACTTCTTCGCGCAAATGCCGGCCGGGACGCCCGAGTTGCCCATCGACTACTGGGTCATCTGCGACGAGACGCACTGCTACCTCTTCTTCACGGGTGACAACGGGCGGCTGTACCGAACCCGCACGCGGATCGAGGACTTCCCGAACGGATTCGGGTCACTCAGCGTCGCGCTCGAGGAGTCGAATCGCAACGATCTGTTCGAGGGAAGCGCGACCTACAAGATCAAGGGTACCAACAAGTATCTGACGATCATCGAGGCCATTGGCGCGAACGGCCGGTACTATCGCGCCTGGACCTCCGATCGTCTGGACGGGACGTGGACGCCGCTCGGCGGAAAGGAATCGAATCCCTTCGCGGGAGCGGTCAACGTCACGTACGAGCCGGGCGTCGCGGATTGGACGAACGACGTGAGCCACGGCGAGCTCATCCGCGATGGTTACGACGAGACGATGACGATCGATCCGTGTCGGCTCGAGCTCTTGTATCAGGGCCGCGATCCGGCGAGCGGCGGTGAGTACTCGCAGCTGCCTTATCGACTCGGCCTCTTGCGATTCGTGCGTGACTAATGCGAGCGTTGCGAGGTCCAACCAGCGTCCCGACGCCGTTCGGCAGCGTCTCGAGCGCGGCGCGCCGTGGTGCCGAGGCGCGCGGTTCGCGCGGCGAGCGCCGGATTCCGAAGGTCGGGCCGCGCTGCGCCGCACGCGGGAATTTCGTATTCCCGCCTCGCTGCACAAGGTCTTCGCAAGATTCAGCGAAGTCAGGCAAGCGTCCGGAACGGGTTCCGGTTACAACGAACGATTCGTCGTTATGTCGAATTTCTGGGGTGCTCGTATCGGTGTGGCACACCCCGACGGGTTGGCCTCATCGGTAAATCGAGTCATCCCCACTTGCACTCGCAAGCGTTCTCGGGTTTCATTGGAAGGAAGTGACGTTTTTCTGCCGCTGCTCCCCCATGGCGAAGCGTCGCGGATGATGTGCGACTGAACGGAGGCACGCCCGTGCTCAGATTCTCAGCGTTCTCTGGCTCCACCCGCGTTGCCGCGGTCCTCGCCGCATTACTGGCAGGCGCCGCCGGTTGCACGGGAACCATCGAAGACCCCGGAGGCATTCCGTCCGTGGATGGCGGAAACCCCATCGGTCCCCAAGGCGGAAGCGGGGTATCGGGCGGCAACCCGAGCGGCACTGGCGGTGCCAGCACGACGCCTACGACGCCGGGCAACAGCGGGGGGGGCCCCCGGGGCACCCCTTCGAACCCGGGTGGGAACCCGGGCCCCAACCCGGGGTCCAACCCGGGCCGGGGCCCTTCCCCTTTAAACAACCTAACCCGCCCAACAAAAAG
>QGUH01000555.1 GCA_003242355.1 Pseudomonadota bacterium | reverse complement strand
CTGTCGAACATCGAAGGCGTCGAGGTGGTGGGCGAGCCCTCGGTCGTGCAGGCGCCGGTCCACGATGGTGGCCCATTTCAGGCGAATCTCGAGCCCGATGACGCACGCGTCCGGCGCCTCGGCGAGGCGTTCGAAGATGAAGCCGCCGCGACCCGGCCCAATCTCGAGCTCCACGGGGCGGCCACCGCTCTCGACCAGAGTCCGCGGATCCACGGAAGGGCCTTCGGGAAGCCGGGGAGCGATCGGGGCGTAGGGGTGGTTCTTCATGGCAAGGTCGGGAGTTCGCGTGTAGTAGTCCGTCGGCGCGCCGCGCGCTCCCCCTTCGAAGCGCTCATGCCGTTTCTTCACCGCGCAGGGAGGCTCCTTCACCGCCACCTCCTCGCAGGGAGCGCGCTCCCCGTACTCCTCGTGCTCGCAACGACGGGGCTCGCGTTCGTCACGCTGCGCCGGATCCTCGAAGTCAGCGGCGGCGTGCCGAGCGTGCCGCTCGACGACGCGTACATCCATTTTCAGTTCGCCCGGAGCTTCGCCGAGGGCACGCCGCTCGTGTACTCGCCGGGCTCGCCACCGGTCGCCGGCGCAACGAGCCTGCTCTGGCCCGCGCTGCTCGCGATCCCGTACGCGCTCGGGGCGCGCGCCCACGACCTCGTCTGGTTTGCCTGGCTGTTCGGTTGGGGCTCGCTCGCGCTGCTCGCCGACGAGGTGCGGCGCGTCGCTCGCCCGCTCGCCGGCGCGGCAGGCAGCGTCGGCGCAGCAGGCCTCGTGCTCTGCTTCGGCCCGAACACGTGGTTTGCCGCGAGCGGGATGGAAGTCGTCCCCCTCGCGTGGCTGCTCGTGCGCGCCGTGCGATGCGCGGCGGAATGGTGGGAAATAGAAGCTCCATCGCGGCGTGCCGCCCTCGAGCTCGTCGCGCTCGCCGTGGCATTGCCGCTCCTGCGACCCGAAGGGGCACTGGGCAGCGCCCTCGTGGCGGGAGCGCTCGCGCTCACCCCCCGTGGGCGTTTTCGATGGCTCGCCCTTCCCGCGCTGGCCTCCGTGCTCGTCCCCCCGCTCGTGTACCTCGTGCTCACGGGCGAGAGCGCGAGCACCACCGCGCGCGCGAAGTGGTTGCTCTTCAATCCCTATTACTCACCCGCGGACGTGGCGTTCGCGCTTGCCGACTACGCCGGGCTGCTCGTGCGCACGCTGCTGAACGGCGAGGAGTGGAGCCAGATTTTCCTGCCAACGGGCAGCACGCCCGTTGCGCTGCTCGCCCTCGTGGCACTCCCCGTCTCGGGGGTCGTGCGCGGGGTCTCGGCGCGCGGCGTGCTCCTCGTGCTGCTCGCGCTCGGCATGCTGCTGCCCGGTACCTACGACTGCCCGCTCTGCAATCGCTTGCGGTACCTCTGGCCGTTCGCGCCGGCGTGGCTCGTCGGCGTCGCGGCGCTCGCCAACCTCGTGGGGAGCGCGCTCGCTCGGTTTTCTCCGCCGCTGCGCGCCGCGGGGCCCGTGCTCGTCGCGATCGTCGCCGTCTTGCTCGCGTCGAAGCTGCCCGCGTCGATCGCGGACGTCGCCTGGGCGTCGCGCGCGATCACGGAGCAACAAGTCGCGTTCGGCCTGTGGGCGAACCGCGCGCTCCCGAAGGACGCGCGCCTCGGGGTGAACGACGCGGGAGCAATCGCGTACTTCTCGGAGCGCCCCACGTTCGACATCGTCGGCCTCACCACGGCGGGTGAAGCTCGACATTGGGCGGCTGGCTCCGGCTCGCGTTTCGAGCGCTACGAGCGCCTCGGGCCCGCTCGGCTCCCCACGCATTTCATCGTGTACCCACGGTGGTTCGCGCTCCCCGAGCTGCTCGGCCCCGCGCTCGCCGAACGCAGCATCACGTACTCGACGATCGTGGGCGGCGTTCGCAAAGTGGCGTACCTCGCCGACTACACGGCGCTCGGAAGCGCCGAAGCTCCCGAAGACGCCGACGGGCGCCCCCTCCTCGATCGCCTCGACGTCGCCGACCTCGAGAGCGAAGCCGAGCACGGCTACGAGCTCACGCCGGACGCGACGCAGCAGGACAATCGCGTGTTCACTTCCGGCGTGCGCGTCGACGGCGGCAGGAGCGGCCGGAATCGCGACGCCTTCGAGCTCCATCTCGTGCCGCGCGGGCGCCTGCTCCTGCGGCTGCAAGCGGACGCGCCCACGTCGGTGCGCGTGCGGATCCCGCTCCGGCCGGGTGGCGATGCCGTCTTCGAGCAGGTGGTGCGCGTTGGCGCCGGCCCGTGGCACGAGATCGCGCTCGACCTGCCGCGCACCCTCGTCGCCGGGCGAACGGCCGTGCACGTCGAGCGACTGGGGCCCCCGTTCGCGAGCCTGCACTACTTCTCCCTCGGCGAAAGGCGCTGACGCTCCGGCACCGTGGGGCCCTCGGTCGTCCCGGGCTGCTATACCGAAGGCAATGCGCACGCGACCCTTGGGCAGCACCTCCCTCGTCGTGACCGAGCTCGGGCTCGGGACCTGGGGTCTTTCGGGGGACGCCTATGGCCCCGTTACCGAGACGGACCGGCTCCGCGTCCTCGAACAGTCGTTGGCCGTCGGGATCCGTCTGTTCGAAACGGCGGACTGTTACGGCAACGGTGCCATGGAGCGGTTGCTGGGCGAGCGGGTGCCCGCGGAGGGGACCGTGATCATCACAAAAATCGGCACGCGCCTCGATGCCGAGCCGGTGCGCAAAGACTTTTCGGCCGCGTACCTCAAGGAAGCCTTCGAGCGCTCGCGCGAACGCCTCAAGCGAGAAACCCTCGATTGCGTGCTCCTGCACAATCCGTCCTCGGTCGCCGTCCAGCGGGACGAGGTCGCGGGCGTGATGAACGAGCTCCGCGAGAGCGGCGCCCTGCGCGCTTGGGGAGCCAGCACGGGAACCCCGCACGCGGCGCGCGCCGCGATCAGCGTGGGCGCCCAGGTGCTGCAGATCCCCTACAACCTCTTTCACCGCAAGGAGCTCGAGAAGCTCGAGCCGGAAGTGGAAAATCGCAAGATCGGCCTGCTCGCACGCTCGGTCCTCGCCCACGGCCTTCTGTGCGGCACGTGGCCGGCGACGCGCGAATTCGGAGTCGGGGACCACCGCCGCGAGCGCTGGACGAAAGACACGCTCCGGCGCCGGCTCCGGCAGCTCGTCGCGATGAAACCGCTCGTCACCGAGGACGTGCCGAGCCTGCGTTCGGTCGCGCTGCGCTACGTGCTCGCGAACCCGCTCGTCTCGGCCGCCGTGCTCGGCCCGCGCACGCCGTTCCAGCTCGCTCAGCTCGTTCGCGAAGCGGGCAAGCCCCCCTATCTCGAAAGCGATCGCGTGGAGCTCTTGCGACAGCGGCTGGAAGAAGCGGGAGTCGAGACATGACGCCGGCCGAGGTCGAAACGCTGATCCGCATCGTCGCGGACGCCTCGGCGGTGGTCCTCGAGGTGTACGGCAAACCCTTCGCCGTGGAGTACAAGGCGCCGCTCGATCCGGTCACGGAGGCGGACCGCAAAGCCAACGAGCTCATCTGCAACCGCCTCGCCGATGCGTTTCCGAACGCGGCGATCGTCGCCGAAGAGAGCGCTCCCGAGGCGTACGCCGACTTCCGTCAGGCGGAGCGTATCTTCTTCGTCGACCCGGTCGATGGTACGGCGGAGTTCGTCCAGCGGAACGGCGAGTTCGTCGTGATGATCGGCTGCGTCGAAGGCGATCGCGCCGTGGCCGGCGTGATGCAGGCGCCCGCCCCCGGCGGCACGGGGGGGGGCCACGTCGGGCCCGGGGGGTTACAGATGTCGCCGGAGGGAAAGCGGCAGCGGATCTGGGTCTCCCGACCCCCCACCCTTTC
>QGUH01000554.1 GCA_003242355.1 Pseudomonadota bacterium | reverse complement strand
GGGTGGCGCCCGAAACGCGGACGGGGGCGGATCACGGGCGGTTTGGCAATGGGCGCGGAAGGGGATGCCGTCGGGATCTGTGTTTCAGGGGCCCTCGGCGCGAAGGGCAAAGACTTCGAGGTGTGCGGCCTCGTAGTCGCGGAATGCGATATACCATTCCCCCGGTTTTTCGCCGCGTGCAACGTCTGGGTTCGGCTGAATTCCGCTCACCCGGGTGAGCGCGCTGGGCTCGCCCACTCCGTCGCGGGTCAGCTTGGCGAACCGCAGCCGAGACCCCTCGTACCAGGTGACCAGACCACCCCCCGGCGCGGACGCAACGGCGGGCCGGTTTCCCTTGTGCGAAAACTCACGATGCCAGAGTGGGCCACGCTCTCGGTCCACGAACGCGGCCACGGCTCCGGCCTTTTCGTCGTCCCAGACCACGAAGCAGCCCTCGTCGAAGCAGGCGAGGCGCGGCTCGGTATTTTTGCTCGTTCCGCTGCTCACCGGTCGCAGCGTGCCCACGAACTCGTCGTCCTGACGGCGGCCGCGCCGCTTCTCGGGGAGCCCCGTGGCGAGCTTGGAGTCGGTGAGCGCGATGCTCTGGATCATGATCTGGAGCTTCTGGCCTCCCAGATCTTTCGCGAACGCGACGTACAGCCGGTCGTGAGCCACCACGGCGTCGGGCGTCCGCGGGGGGAAGGGGCCGCTCTTCGGGCGGCGAAGCCGCGTGAGCCGCACCACGGGCCCGCGGGGATCGAGCTCCGGCCCGAGCCGGCGCGCCACGATGTCGTTCGCCCCGTCGAAGGGCTCCTCCCAAACCGCCCAGAACTCGCCGTTCGGAGCGGGGGCGAGCGCGGGGTTCGCGCCGGTGCGGCTCGCCGCGATCTGTCGGGCAGGGC
Organism: Pseudomonadota bacterium; assembly: GCA_003242355.1. Classification (GTDB taxonomy): domain Bacteria; phylum Myxococcota_A; class Polyangia; order Polyangiales; family Polyangiaceae; genus PMG-095. Next base: position 2,950 of record QGUH01000554.1, on the reverse strand, counting down.
TTTGAATCTTCCCCTCGGCGGTGATGAACCGCGCGTAAAGTCCCGGTTCCTTGCCGCCCTCGTCCCAGTAGACGAGGGCGAGCCGACCCTGGGCAGGCACGAGCTTCGGCTCGCGCACGGTATGGGCTTCGGGCGTGACGGGGACGGGCGCCGAGATGCGCCGCATCGCCGAGTCCAAGAGCACCGTGAACGCCTGGCGTCTGCGCGGGTCTTGGTGCGTATCCGCCCACGCCACGATCGTCCCCTTGTCGGTAGAGGCGATGGTGGGGCGCGAAGCGGGCCCATCGAGCTGGAAGGGACGCGGACGCGCGATCCCGGTCACGCGGCAACCGGCGCCGGCCTCGTCTACGGCCACGGTCGCGTGGGAGAGCAACGACCGGGCAACGGGCTCGCTGCCCTGACGAAACGCTTCCTGGAATGCCTCGAGGGCTTTCTTGCCGTCGGTCGCGAGCAGCTCCTGGCCTTCGGCGACCTTCAGGGCGTAGGGAGCGCTCTCGAAGTCCCCGATGGCATTGGGATCGGCACTGGGGCGGACGGGAGGCGCGGTCGCCGAAGCGCTGCTCGCCAGGGTGAGCGGCGCGTCCTCCGTGGGCGGATGCAGGAAGTACAACCAGAAGGCGTAGCTGCCGAGCGCGAGCGCCGCAGCCAGGAGCAAGAAGGAGATCGCACGTGAGGAGCTCGCGGGCGACGTGCCGGGCTCGACCGAGATCGCGGCAGGGCCGCGCGGATCGGGGTGGGACGAGCTCGACGCGCTTTCGACCGGGGGCGCGCCGTCGCTCGGTGCGGACGCGCTCGGTGCGGTCTCCGACGCCACGGGAGACGAGAGCGCCGCGACGGGCGAGGAGAGGCCAGGAACCTCGGGCGCGCTCGGCGGTGTCGCCGGAAGCGTCGCTGCGGGGTTGGCGAGCAGCGCTTCCGCGAGGGCATCGGCGAACTCGCGCGCCGTTTGATAACGGCAGGTCGGATCGCGATGCAGAGCGCGATAGAACCACTGATCGAAGCTCGGCGGCAGATCGGGGCGGAACTTCGACGGTTGCGGCAAGGGCGCGCCCGCGATCTGCGCGAGGATCATCGCAACGCCCTGCTCGATGTTCCACACGGTTCTGCCGGTGAGGCACTCGTAGACGATGCACCCGAGCGCCCACAGGTCGGCGCGGTGGTCGACCTCGCCCTGACCCTTCGCCTGCTCGGGGCTCATGTACGCCGGGGTTCCGAAGAGCGCGCCCTCGCGGGTGAGGCGCGCGGAACGCGCATCGGCTCCCGTCGGCTCGTAGAACTTGGCCAGACCGAAATCGAGGATCTTGGCGAGCAGCGCGCCTTCTTCGTCGCGCGTGAGGAAGATGTTCTCGGGCTTGAGATCGCGGTGAACGATGTTGGACTCGTGCGCACGTGCGAGAGCGCGCGCCGTGTGCGTCGCGATGCGGAGCGTGGTCTCCACGTCCAGCTTGCGGACGCGCGTCATCATGTCGTACAGGCTCTCGCCCTCGAGCAGCTCCATCACGAGGAACGGGCGGTCCTCGTACATGCCCGAGTCGTAGACGTCGCAGATGTACGGGCTGCGCACCGCTGCAGCAGCGCGGGCCTCGCGCAAGAAGCGCTCCCGCACCACCCGCGACGTGATGAGCTCGGCCGCCAGGATTTTCACGGCGACGCGTTTGCCGATGTCGATGTTCTCGGCTTCGTACACCGCCGCCATACCTCCCCGGCCGATCTCGCGGCTGAGGCGGAACTTGCCCTGGAGGATCGTCCCTATAGGAACGCGGGAGCTGCTGCTGGTCGCCATGCGCGCGGCGCGTGGTCACTATATTGGGGCTGGCGCGCGGGTGGCAGCCGATTGGGAGCTTTGACGCGGGGTGTGTAACGCTCCTACCTTTCCTCCGGGCGCGAATTCACAGAGGAAATGGAACCGGCCCTGTGACCAGTGGTGGGAAACGCGGAGACTCCGCGCTGAAACATTCCCGAAACGCTGCTCCCGATACTCGAGCTGAGCGCCCCAAGATGGGCGAGCGAGCGGTCCCCGGAGCACAGCGTGCAATGGAGGGGGTGGCCTCGCGCACTAGGGCGAACCCCCGAACGAATGGAGAGCGAGATGAAGAAGGTCGAGGCGATCATCAAGCCGTTCAAGCTGGACGAAGTGAAGGATGCCCTTTCGGAGGTCGGCATCCAGGGCATGACCGTGACCGAGGTGAAGGGCTTTGGACGGACCGGTGGAAAGAAGGAGGTCTATCGAGGCTCGGCGTACGTGGTGGATTTCGTGCCGAAGGTGAAGCTCGAGATCGTGGTGCCGGACCAGATGGTTCACCAGGTCATTGACGCGATCGAGAAGAGCGCGAAGACCGGCCGCATCGGTGACGGCAAGATTTTCGTGATGCCGGTGGACGAGGCGGTTCGTATCCGTACGGGCGAGCGCGCCGAAGAAGCGATCTGACGGAAAGGCCCGGCTCGTTCCGGGCTTTTCCGTTTACCGTGGGCGAAACCACACCACGGATTGGGGAAGTTCGAGTTCGGCTTACCGTGCACGGGGAGTTCCCTTATGCTCGGTTTCGCCCGAGGCAGGGCTTCGGTGACGTCGCTCGAGTGACTCCGCGGGGCGCGCGCGACTCTCATCCGGAAATCGAGGAGGCAAGCAGAATGGACTCCAAGCAAGCAATCGAACTTGGCAAGCAGCACGGCGCCGTGATGGTCGATCTCAAGTTCATCGACCTCGTCGGAAAATGGCAGCACACCTCCGTGCCGTTCCATCGTCTCACGCCGGAGTCGTTCGAAGAGGGCTTCGGGTTCGACGGTTCGTCGATCCGTGGCTTTCAGCCGATCAACCAGAGCGACATGCTGCTGATTCCGGATGCGACCACGGCGGTGATGGATCCCTTCACGAAGCATCCGACGCTGTCGCTCGTCTGCACGGTGCAGGACACGATTACGCGACAGAACTACTCGAGGGATCCCCGCT
>QGUH01000553.1 GCA_003242355.1 Pseudomonadota bacterium | reverse complement strand
CGTACGTCGTGTACCGTCGTCATGCCGACGCGCGATGAGCCGCAGCCGCCGCGAGCAAGGCTTCGCGCAGCGCCTTGCAGTCCGGGTACCGGTTACGCGCCTCGTGGGCCATCGCACGCTCGATGATTGCGCGCCACTCGGACGGCACGGCGCGCAGCGCCGGCTGCACGCCGCTCGCAGGAAAGGCGGCTTCTTCGGGCGGGCCGACGACGGGCGGGCCCCCGGTGAGCGGCGGCGGCTTGCCCGTCAAACACTCGTACAAGACGGCGCCGAGCCCGTAGATATCGGTGCGGGCGTCCACTTCGAAGCCTTGCTCTTGCTCCGGCGACCGGTAACCCGGAGTGCCGAGCGCGGTCTCGGCGTTCGTGAGCCGGGTTTCTGCCCATTCGACGCGCGCGATGCCGAAATCGAGCAGCTTGACGCGGACGGGAGCGTCCGCAGGGCCGTCGGGGTCGCGGGCGAGGAAGAGATTGCTCGGCTTGACGTCGCGGTGAACGATCCCGGCGGCGTGGACGGCCGCGAGGGCATCCACCGTTTCGAGCATGATCGGCAGCGCTTCCTCGGGCGTGAGCGGCCCGTGGCGCCGCAGGTGCTGCTCGAGCGAATGGCCGTAGAGCCGCTCCATCACGAGGTAGCTCGTGCCATCGGGCAAATGGCCGTCTTCGTACACCTCGACCACGTTGGGATGCCAGGCGAGGCCGAGCGCGGCGGCTTCACGTCGCAGTCGATCCGCGGCGAGGCCGTCGTGGGCGACGGCGGCGCGCAGCAGCTTCAGCGCGACCACGGTGCCGTCGGACAAGCGCTCCGCTTCCCAGATCGTCCCGTTCGCGCCGCCGCCGAGCTGCTCGGTGAGTCGGAACTGGCCAGCGATGATGCTGCCGGATTGCAACACGAAACCCGCCGAGCCGTTCGCCTGGGCCTCACGCAGCATCGCGGCGCGCTCGAGCGCGCGAATGCGCGTCAGTTGCGCGGCCGAATCGATGCGCCGCGCGAGCTCGCGGGCGACCAGAAACCCGCTGAGCGCGCCCACGAGGCCGCCCGCGCCGGCGACGAGCGCGACCGACGAAGCGGGGCTCATCCACGCAGCCCCGACGCCGAGCGCCCCGACGCCGGTGATCGCGCCCGCGAGGACGGGGCGGCGCGTGGACGGCTCGCGCCAGGTGACCTCGAACTCGAGCTCACGCCCGTCCGCTCGCGCTGGCGCGGTCATACGAACCTGGGCCGGCGATAGCCCGAACAAGATCGGAACCGCCGAGAGCTCGGCCTTTCGCGCGAGCGCGCAGAGCCCATCGGGCTCGTCGGCGCTCGTTTGCAACGAGCCGCGCCAGCGACCGGGTCCCGCGTCGCTGGTCGTCCAACGCTCCGTCCACGCCTGGTCGCCCGCGAAACGGTCGAGCTGTCGGAAGGCGTCCGCCACGCCCGTGGCGCCGCGCAGGACGGGCGTCCACACGCCCAGGTTCTCCGGATGCACGACTGCGCGCACCGTATTCGGGATCGCGTCGCGGCCGCAGCGGGCGGCGAATCGAACGAGGGCGGCGTGCCAGAGCGCGAACGGAACGAGGCGCGTTTCGTCGGCCAGAAACTCCCGATCGAGGCGCAGCCCGAGCAGGAACGCGTCCGCGACCTCGGAGCCTTCCGTCGCTTGCAGGTGCAGATACAAGGTCTTCAGGCGCGACGCCGTCGTTCGTGCGCTCGCAGTCCTCCTCTGCACGGTTCACAGCGTCCCGGAGCCGGCGCGTGCGGTCAAGGCTCGACTGGGTTTTTTCGCCATTTCGCGACTGCCCGGCAAAAACGACGTTTGGGCGAGTGGCAACCAGGGCGCTGGTGTGGGACGATGCGTCTCGTGCTCGGGGCGGGACCGCGCAGGGCGAGCTGCCGTTCCGGAAGCTCCGGTGCGGTCGCGCCACGATGCAGAGCGCCACTGCGAAAACCAGCGCGCACCCGCCCGGCGACCCAGTTCGTCTTGGGGGCGCGCTTTTTGCGTCCGGGTGTTAAGCTACCGCGACGAAGGGGTCCCAGGACCCCGACCCGCCGGTTCACATGGAGATCAAGCAGCAACTCAGGCTCTCGCAGCAGCTCGTGATGACCCCGCAGCTGCAGCAGGCCATTCGCCTTCTGCAGCTCTCCCGGCTGGAGCTCATCGAGGAGGTTCGCAAGGAGCTCGACAACAACCCGATGTTGTCGGACGAAGAGCCGGACGGGCGGACTCGGGAACCAGGCGAAGTCCGGACCGTCACGGAGGCGGGTATCGAGGATCCGGGCGTCTACTACAAGACGGCCGATCAAAAGGTGCGAGAGCGCGCCACGCGCGAAGTCGACTGGGAGAAGTTCCTCGAAAACCGAACCCTTCAGCAGCCGCCGCAGTCGAGCCGCGGGGGGTTCGAGGAGCTGCCACCCATCGAGCAGAACCTGACCAAACCGGGCAGCCTGCAAGAGCATTTGCTGTGGCAGCTCCAGATGAGCGACTTTACCGACGTCGAGCGCCGCTTCGCCGAGCTCGTCATCGGAAACCTCGACGAGAAGGGTTATCTGGACCTTGCCGGGGTCGAGCGTCCCGACGGGACACGGACGCCGGACCTGACGATCGAGGACCTGGCCGAGGAGGCGGGGCTGCATCCGGACGATGCGCCCTTGGTCCTCGAGATGATCCAAAACTTCGATCCCATCGGCGTCGCCGCCCGAGACCTGCGCGAGTGCCTCTTCATCCAGGCGCGGGCTGCGGGGTACGAGGAGAACGACCCGGTGATGGAGATCATCAAAAATCACCTCCATCACCTCGAGAAGCACAACTATCAGGCGATCGCGCGGGAGATGAAGATCCCGCTCGAGGAGGTTTACGAGGCGGCCAAGGAGATTCAGTCGTTCGAGAGTCGGCCGGCTCGGAACTTCACCGATCAGGACGACCGGACGATCGGTATCACCCCGGACGTCTACGTGATCAAGGACGGCGACGACTTCGTGGTGCTCGACAACGACCGCGGCATGCAGCGGTTGTTCATCAACGAAGCGTTGACCAAACGCCTGATGAAGGACCCCTCGGCCAAGGAGTTCGTGGGGGAAAAACTCCGCAATGCGCAGTGGTTGATTCGCGCCATCGAGCAGCGGCGCAAGACCATCATCCGCGTCGCGGAGTGCATCATCGAAAAGCAGCGCGAATTCTTCGAGAAGGGCGTTTCGTACCTCAAGCCGATGATCCTGCGCGATGTCGCGGAGGCCGTCGGCATGCACGAATCGACCATTTCGCGCGTGACGACGAACAAGTACATGCACACCCCGCAGGGGCTGTTCGAGCTCAAGTACTTCTTCAACTCCAGCATCCGCCGCGTCGCCAACGAGGACATCGCGAGCGAGAGCGTGAAGCAGGCGATCAAGAAGCTGATCGACGAGGAAGACAAGTCGAACCCGATCAGCGACCAGCAAATCGTGGAGATGCTGGAGAAGACCGAGGGCATCAAAATCGCCCGGCGCACGGTGGCCAAATACCGGGAGCTGCTCGGGATCCTCGCCTCGTCGAAACGCAAGCGCCTGTTCTGAGTCGGTGCCGCCCCGAGCACGACGGTAGGCCGCGGAAAGACGCGAGGGCCGACGTTGCCCGCCGACGCACGCCGAGAGAACGGAGAACGCCGATCGGTCCGACCGATCGGCGTTCTCGTATCGGCGTACCGTGCTGCCGCCCTGCCCGCCGACGGGAAATCGCCGCCGCGAACCGACCGACGCGCTTCGGGAGACCTCCCGTTCCGCGTTGGGCGAAACACGCGGGTGTTTCGGGCGTGCGGTGTACCGGGTCACCGCGGGGCCGAGAGCGGAGCAGCCCGCCGTCGCACGGGTGGTCCTACGC
>QGUH01000552.1 GCA_003242355.1 Pseudomonadota bacterium | reverse complement strand
CGCGTCGACCGCGTTCGCCGGAGCGCGCTCGGCGCTCGGCAGAGCGCACGAGTTCGCGACCGCGATCGCGGCGGGAACGGGGTTTCGCGATCTCGTGAGCCTGCTCGAGTACGAAGAAAATCTCGCTACGATCGATCTGCGCGTGCGCGTCGGGCACGACGGACACTTGCGCGGCTTCGAGATCGTGCGCGCCGAGGAGAACCGCAAGAACGCGTTTTACGTCCCGCCCCTGCGTCGGCTCGTCGCGCGCATTCGCATGTTCTTCCGAGGATACCGGTTCCGCGAGGCCGAGATTCTCGGACGCCTGTTGAATCGCGTGTTCGACGGCGTGCAAGACGCGGTGATCGGGCTCTTTCAGCTCGGGCTGCACCTCGAGTTCTATCTCGCGGCGCTCGCTTTCCGCGATCGCGCGGTCGAGCGAGGGCTCACGGTGTGTCTGCCCGAGCTGATTCCCGGGGATCGCTCGGCCCGGATCACCCCAGGCTTCGAGGCGCTCTTCAACCCGCACCTGCTGGTCGAGGAGCACGCTCCTCGACCGACCGACGTGCAGATTGGAACCCGAGCGCTCGTGATCGTCACCGGACCCAACTCCGGCGGAAAGACGCGGCTGCTCCAGGCGCTCGGCATCGCCCAGTTGCTCGGCCAGGCCGGCATGTTCGTGCCCGCTGCGAGGGCCACGCTCGTCGCTCGAGACGGCCTGTTCGCGTCACTGATTCAGGAGACCGTTTCCGATCAGCCCGAGGGACACCTCGGCATGGAGCTTTTGCGCATTCGGCGGTTGTTCGAGGAGCTCCGGACGAACAGCCTCGTGCTGATGGACGAGCTCTGTTCGGGGACCAATCCGTCCGAGGGCGAGGAGATCTTCCGCCTGGTCGTCGAGCTTTTGGCAGAGCTCGAGCCTCAGGCGTTCGTCACCACTCACTTTTTGCGCTTCGCCGCGGATCTCGCGCGCGACCGTCCTCTGTCCGGGCTCGAGTTCTTGAGGGTCGAGCTCGACGAGCACCAGGATCCGACCTACCGCTTCGTCGCGGGCGTCGCGCCCACGTCGCTCGCGGGAAAGACCGCGGAACGCCTGGGCGTCACGCGCGAAGCGCTCCTCGCTCTGGTCGCCGACAAGAAGAGCGAGCCGGCTCCGCCGAAGCGCCCGGTCGCCGAGGCGCGCCCCGCGAATCGAGCCTGACGCGCGGTTTCGTCCGGTTGCCGCTCGGCAGCTCCGCGGGCGCTTGTCGGGGCAACCATCGCGTCGGCGGCTCCACGGGCGCTTAGGCGTTGCTCGGGCGCCTATCGGAGCCGTTCGATCTCAGCGCGCAGCGTCTGCTCGTCGCCGGGAACGAAGCCGGTGTGCACGAAGCGCACGATGCCGGACCGATCGACGACGAAGCTCGTCGGCATGGTGGGCGGCGAATAACGCTGCGAGACGCCCTGCCCCTCGTCCCAGACGAGCGGAAAGCGCACTCCCGTCGCCTGGGCGAACGCAGGGATGCCCTCGGGCTCTTCGTCGACGCTCACGCCGATCACGACCACGTCCGGGCCGAAGTCGTCCACGATCGCCTGGTATGCGGGAAACGAGGCGCGACACGGTTTGCACCACGTCGCCCAGAAATCCACGACTACCACCTTGCCCGCGTGCTCGGCCAAGCTGACCCGCGAAGCGCCGTCCGCCGTGGGCAGCTCGAACGCCGGCGCTGGAGCACCGAGCAGCGGATGCTCGGGCTCCGCCGACTTCGCTTTCGGCGTCGAGCACCCGAGCGGGAAAAGGGCAACGATCAGCGCGATGCCTGCCGTGAGGCGCCGTCGAAACACGTTCATGGAAATCTCGGTAGTCTCCTTTTTCGCGGGAACGGCACACGCCCCTCCCGGCCGAACCCGATTCGGCAGAACCCCTTCTCGTGCGGGCGCTCCGTTCGGCGCGGTCTTCCGCATCGTTCGGCGCGTTCCGAACCCCGTGTCGCTCTAGCGACGACGCCCTTTCCGGCCCTCGTCGGGGCAGCCGTCTTCGTCGTCGACGCCGTTCATCGTTTCGGGCTCGTCGATGCACTCGTCGCGATCGTCGGGGATTCCGTCGCCGTCGTTGTCGGGATCCGGGCAGCCGTCGGTGTCTTCGAACCCGTCGGTGTCCTCCGGTTCGTTCGGGCAGCGATCGCGCTCGTCCGGAACACCGTCGTTGTCGGTGTCTGCCTGGTCGGGGCAGCCATCGTCGTCCTTGTAGCCGTTCTTCGTCTCCGGCTCGAGCGGGCACTGATCGGCCGTGTCGGGCAGGCCGTCCTTGTCGTTGTCGAGGTCCGGGCAGCCGTCGTCGTCCTCGAAGCCATCCATGTCTTCGGCTTGCAACGGACACCGGTCCACGGCGTCGGGAATCGTGTCGAGATCGTTGTCACCGTCGGGACAGCCGTCGCTGTCTTCGTACCCGTCGCGATCCTCGGCGAGGGCCGGGCACTCGTCCTCATCGTCCGGGATGCCGTCGCGATCCTCGTCGCGGAGCTCGGCGACGTACGTGAATCCGAGCATCGCGCGCACGGTCGGGGCGCCGATACCGTCCACGGCTGCGGTGCCCGCCCCCACGGTGAACACGCCATTGAACCCGAGCGGCTGCACTTGCGCGGCCCCCAACACCTCGAGCGTATTTTCGCCGGCTTCGGTCGAGAACCGCGTCGTGCCGAAGGCGTCCACGAGCACGCGGAACACCGGACTGATGGCGTAGCCGACGGCCGCGCTCGCGCGAAGCTCCGAGCCAATCGTGGCGCCTCCGATCGTGCCCTCACCACGGTACGCGCCGCCGAGGTTCACGGCCCACGTCAACGGACCGTTCATGCCGTCGAGAATGGCGCGCGCGGCGACCGTGGGTGTCTTGTCGCCGAGATACCGGTCTTCCTTGATCAGGTTGCCGAGAGGGGCCGTCGCCGAGATGGCCACGCCGAGCGTCAGCGGATCTTTGGGATTGCCGACCGCGCGGAGCTTGCCCTCGAGCTCCACGTCCCCGAGGCTGAACACTTCGATCCCGTCCGGGTCGTTGAAGCCGTCGGCGCGCAGCCCTTGACCGCGCAGATACGTGAGCGGAATCCGCAAGCCGAGTTGAAAGCGCGGAACCGGCGTGAAGGAGCCGAGCAGATCGGCGGTGAGCAGGTTTTCGACCACCTGCACGTTGCGCACGGCGCGCGCCGCAGGATCGGAGCAATCCACGGCGACGTCGCTCACGCACGCCTTCACGGTGAGTGGCTCGTAGGCATAGTGGACGAGCGCGCCCAGGCTCCACGCCATTTCCCCATCGCTGCGCACGCCGCGCGTGGTGAGGAAATTGCGCGGACCGGCCGCGGGCTGAAAGCGTTGAACCGCGAAAGCCGGGTCCACTTCCTGCGCGTGGGCCGGCAGTGCGGCACCGAGCGCAGCGAGCGCCACGCAACATCCCGAAAGCTTCGAACGAGACCGCAGGGTCCGGCGACCAGTAAGGAGACGACGCAAGGTGACTTCCTCCCGGAAGCGCCGCCACTCCGGCGCGCGCTCTCAGTACAAGGCGTCCCAGACCTAGCCCAGTCACGAAACTTTCCGCAAGTGCGGAATGTGGGACACCCGACGGGCATCAGGCCGCCCGAGGGCCCCACCCAGAATTCGCCTCCATTGTCGTGGGGCATGACGCCCGACCGGTTATGCTCGTTCCCTGGGCCGTCGCCCCCCGACGAAGAGCCGCCCGCGTGTTCTGTTCGAAGTGCCAAAGCATCATCGAGGATTCCGCTCGGTTTTGCCCCATGTGTGGGGTTGCCCTGTTGGTTCGCGGGGCCGGAACGGTCGGGGGCGGGGTGTTGCGCATGGGGGCCAGTCCGGGGTCCGGGTGGAAACTTTT
>QGUH01000551.1 GCA_003242355.1 Pseudomonadota bacterium | reverse complement strand
ACCCGAACCTCCCGAGCCGCGCCTCGAAGGGCTCGACCCGCTGCGCATCGAAGAGCGCGGCGAACGCCTCGTCTCACCCCTCCCGGACGATCGCGCGGCGGAGCTCGCGCTCGATCCCGTTCTGCAGCGCACCGCCCGCACGCTGCTCGCGCGCTATCGCATGCCCGAGGCGGGGATCGTCGTGAGCGAGGTCAAGACGGGAAAGATTCTCGCCTACGCGAGCTTCGTGCGCGACGACGAACCGTACGACGTGAACGTGCGCGCCCGGGCGCCCGCGGCGAGCATCTTCAAGGTCGTGACGGGCGCGGCGCTCGTCGAAAAGGCGGGACTGCGCGCCGAAACCAAACAGTGTTACCACGGCGGTCGGAGCCGAATCGTCGCGAGCGAGCTCGAGGACGATCCGAAACGCGACAACGCGTGCGCCACGCTCGCCGAAGCGATGGGCAAGAGCATCAACGTCGTCTTCGCACGCCTCGCGCAAAAGCACCTCGCGCCCGCGGATCTGTTGGCGATGGGCGGCGCGCTCGGCTTCGGTGCTCCGATCCCCTTTCCACTCCCGAACGAGCCCTCGGCCATCAACGTCCCGTCGGAGCCGCTCGAGTTCGCGCGCACGTCGGCGGGGTTCTGGAACACGACGCTCTCACCGCTCGCGGGAGCGGTGCTCGCGCAAACCATCGCGAGCGGCGGCGTCATGCTCGAGCCGCGGTTCGTGACCGGTGTGCTCCGCGGCAACGAGCGCGTCTGGTCGGAGCCGCCGGAGCCGCGCGTGTTGCGGCGAGCCATCCGCAGCACGACGGCAGCCGAGCTCACCGAGATGATGATCGAGACGGTCGCGTCCGGTTCGGCGCGCAAGGCGTTCCGCGACGAGCGCGGGCGCCCCTACTTGCCGGGCATCGAGGTGGCGGGCAAGACCGGAACTCTGAGCGACCACCAGGCGGACCGGCACTACACCTGGTTCGTGGGGTTCGCTCCGGCACGCGCACCGGAAATTGCAGTCAGCGTGTTGGTCGTGAATACGCCCATCTGGCACATCAAGGCCCCAGGGCTCGCCCGAGACATGCTTCGCGCCCACTTCGCCCGCCGCGGTGCCCGGGGCGTGATGCCCCCATCCTGAGCCGTTCTTGGCCCGCGAGACCACCATGGATCGGCAGGGAAACAGCTCGTTTCGGTACCACGACGCGTGGCCGCCCCGGGTCACGCCACGTGCGCACGTTCTTGCGCACCTCGCCGGCCGGGCCCGCCCGAGTGTCGGAAACCCGCCCACCGGCCGAGCTCGGAGAACACGGTGGACTCGGGGACCGAGGTTGCTAGAGTAGATGCGTGCAAGTCGTGCTCAGGAAACTCGGACGAGGATCCCGCGCGGTGGCTGGCCGGTTGGTGCGAGCTCCCCGCAAGGGCTCGGTGGTCGTCATCGAGTTTTCGGATGGGATGCATGAGTACGTGACCACCCCGGTCAAGCGGGTGCTGCGGCTCGCATCGCGCGACGTCTTCTACATCGAAACGGTGAACAGCCGCTATCGGCTCGAGGTCCGCGATCGCGAGCGCGCGCTCGAGGACGTCTCGAGCGGTTGACGATCCGATTCCCGCTTCCGCTTGCGGGCAAAGCGGAGTATCCCCGGGCCGCGTCCCGCTCCGCACACTGCGGGCGCGTCAGCACGAGGTAACGCACTCGATGGGAAAGTTCGATCGTCGTCATTCGCAGAAGATGTCGCGCCGCAAGGCTCAACGGAAGAAGAAGGCGCGCCTCGCGACCCGCGCCGAGGCGGCGCGCGCCGAGCGAGCCAAGAAGAAGGCCAGCAAGAAGAAGTGACGAACGCGCGAGCGGCGTTCAGCGGATGATCTTGGTCTCGAACTGAACGTCGCGCCGTTGCGCAGGAGCGGTCGCTTTCGCGGCGGGGACGGGTTCTCCGAACAACCCGCGGTCTCCTCCGATGCAGCGCTCGGCGATGAGCTGGAAGCCGCGGCCCGCGTCGCGGAAATCCTGGGCGACGCGGGTGGTGCGGACGATGTTCTCGTCGATCCGCATCCACGCATAGTCGACCTGCACCTCGGCGCGATCCGCGCCGCGCATTTCGAGACCGGCGAGCTCGACGTCGACGATGCGCACCTCGCGCCCCCACGCCGCTCGACGCGCGAGGAAATCCGCACGCTCCTTCTCGGCAGTGAGGCTGCCGGCGACGTCGATGCGCCCGAAGCGCGCCGCCAGATTCAGCTCGCGCGCCGTCGTTGCCGCGCGCTCCGGAGGCTGCGGCACGAGGCAAGCGCTCGCAAAGAGCGCGAGCGAGACGGCCGCCCCGCGGAACCGTGCACACCATCCGCGAGGAGCGCGATGCATGGAGATTCCACTACTCTGGCCGCGCGATCGGCACAAGCTCCGCGACGGCGAACGCGTGCGCACGCCGATCGACCGCGTCGCTACTGATCGTCGTGGAACAGTGGCTCGCGATTGCGCACGTAGCGGTAGACGAGCTGACGCGCTTCCGGGGAGATGTGCGTGAACTGCGCTCCGAATCCCGGAGGCACGTCCCCGCCTCCGCTCTGCACGTCGCGCGTCCAGCGCACGACGCCGATCGCGTCGAACTCGTAGCCTCCCGGAAGGGCGACCCGCATCAACACCTGCGTGCCCACCGGCGGGATGCGATACGTCGCGATGAAGAGCCCGCCGGACTCGATCACGTCGTTTCCGCTGAGGCCCTTGTAGAAGTTCGTCGGGCTGTGCGCCCCGAGCGCGGCTTCGATGCGGAACGAAGGAGCGGCGTCCGTGCGTGGAGGCTGCGGCGCGGCACGCCATTCGGCAGCCGGAGGCGCGGGTGCCGGCGCGGGCGCGGGTGCCGGAGCAGGCGCGGGTGCTGGCGCGGCAGCAGGCGGCGGCTGCGCCACGACGACGGGCACGTTCGGTGACGTCGGAGGCGGGCCCTGCCACACGGGCGACGGCTGTGTCGCGTCGTGGCCACGCCCCGGGGGCGATGGCGGCATCGCGCGCGGCGGTGCCGCCGGCACTGGTCCTGGCGGGAACACCGCCGGTTGCAAGGGGGGCGTGGGCGATGCCGCGGGCGCTGCGGCAGCCGAGGAAGCGAGCGGAGGCGCGACGGCCTGCGTCGGAGCCGCGACGGTCGCCGCGTGAGAAGAGACCGCGACGGAAGGCGCAGGCGCCCGAGCTGGGGCTGGAGGCGCCGCTTGCGGACGCGGCGGCACGATCGGCGCGCGCATCGCTTCCATCGTCAGCTCGTGCACGATGCCGAGCGCTCCCGCGATCGCCTCGAGCGCTTGGTCGACTGCCGAATGCGCGACCGGCACCGCTTGCAGCTCCGAGAGGGCTTGGCGCGTGAGGCCGAGCGCGATCGGAGCGGCCTCGGTGAATGCCGCGCCGCCGGTCGCCTCGATCCGATGCAGTGTGCCCATCGCCTGAGCCACGCGCTCGATCGCCGAGGCGAACCCTGCGGGTAGCCCGGGTGTCTGCAGCGCTGCAAGCCCACGGGCCAGCCTCTCACGGGCAGTGCGCGCCGACGTCACCGGATCCATAAGTCAGTTTCCTCCACCGCCCGAGTCTATCAGTCACGGATGCAGCTCGGCAAAGCGTGCCGCGAGCTCCGAGGCGCCGAGCTCGGTCGGCGGCTCGGCGCCGTCGTCGAGCGTCGCGCGTTCGACGAGGAGCGCTCCATCGCCCGTACGCGCCACGAGCCCCTCGGCGCGGATCTCGACCTCGCCGGGAAACAGAGCCCGCGCAAACTCCCCAGTCGGGCGCGCCCGCGTCACGAAAAACCGCACTCCGAAAAGCTCGAGGGCCAGGCCCGGCACTGGGGAGAGCGCGCGGTGCCCCGAAGCACCCCCTCGGTCCGG
>QGUH01000550.1 GCA_003242355.1 Pseudomonadota bacterium | reverse complement strand
TTTTTTTTTTTAAAAAAGAAAGGCGAAAACAAGATGGGTGCCCGTCTCGTGGGCTGGGGAAGTTTAAAAGAGACCGGCCCAGGTGGCTCATTGGATGCGTGTGTAGGTCCGCAAAGCCGAAAAGCTTCGGCTGCAGCGGCGTCGCTGGCACCGGCAACGGCTTGACCGGAGTCGAGAGTGCCGTCGCCGGCAGCTGCGGCGCGCTCGTCGCGGTCGCGACCGGGGCCGGCTTGGCGACCGTGGCGGTGGGCTTCGCCACCGGCGCCTTGGCCGGCGCCGGCGGAGCGCCCGAGCCTTCGGAGGGGACCGCCAGCACCGTAGCCGCCAGCACACCGAGGGACACGGCGCCGAGCGCGAGGCGCCTCCGTTGAGAGCCGATGATGGTTGGTTGACGAATTTGCATGCTTCCTCTGCGACCGCGCAACACGAGCTACCGCGATCGAACCCTTCTACGACGGAGGCAGCCAGCTTCCCTAACAAAAGGAGCGCCCGTCCCCTCGCACCGTCTGCGTGTCACCGCCGAGCGAACGAAACCCGCCGTTCGGTCGCTCGGCGACCGCGCTCTCCGACACCGAAGCACACACCCACGCCCGGTCGTTCGGCAACCGCGCGCTCCGACACCGAAGCACACACCTCCCGGTCGTTCGGCAACCGCGCGCTCCGATATCGAAGCACACACCCACGCCCGGTCGTTCGGCGACCGGGCGCCCCGACACCGAAGCACACACCTCCCGGTCGTTCGGCAACCGCGCGCTCCGACATCGAAGGGCACACCCATGCCCGGTTCGGCGACCGCGCGCTCCGACATCGAAGGGCACACCCATGCCCGGTTCGGCGACCGCGCGCTCCGACATCGAAGCGCACACCCGCGCTCGTTCACCAATCGCTGGCGACATCTCGATGTGCTCCACCAACGGGGACCAACGGGCATTCTTCAATCCTCGTGGAGCAGCGTGAAGTACGCCGCTGACGTGAATAGCGACTCACGCTCGAAGAGCTCCACGATTTCGCGCTCCACCCGATTGCACCGGGCGTGTGCATCCAGTCCGATGGACACCTCTGCCCTGCGATGTACGAGCTCGCCTTGCGGATGCGTTACGCGTTCGTGCCACCCGCTCGAGTCCGTAGCGGTGAGGGCGCCCAGCTCATCCCGAGGGGTGCACCGTGCACCGTTGCCCGTCGGTCGACTCAACCGCTCGAGCCCTATTGGGCCCGTTGACGAGTCGAAAGCCCCACGATCACTGCCCTGTCGTTCGAAGATTGTTCGAAGGTCGACGAGGGGCGGCTGTCCCGGTCAGCTCCCGGGAGATCGGCTCGCGCACGGAAGTGGGAAAGCTCAACTGCGGGCGCCTGAAGTCGTGAGCCGGTGCGGTCGCATCATGAGGCCGACCCGAGCTTCAGGGGCGCGCGCGTCCGTGAGACGGTAGTGGAAGAAAGTTCCGTTCGCAGGGCACTCGACCGTTCCGGGTGAGCGTGCGAGCTGCCGTTCATTTTGTTGAACCGATTTGTGGGGGTGCGGCGACTGCGCGGGGCGGAGAGAACGACCCGTGCGGAGGAGTATGTCGATCATCGAGGTGCAGCAGCAGTCACGCGGGTGGAGCCCGTCGCGCAGCGGCTTTTGCACTGGGCTTCTGGCAATGGCGCTCGGCGCGTGCAGCGGCTCGGAGTCGGACGACGCGCTCGGAACGGGAGGGCACCCGGGCACGGGCACGGGCACCGGTGGGGGCAGCGCCGGAACCGCAAGCGGAGGAATGGGGGGCTCCGTCGCGTCGGGAGGCGCTGGGCAGCCCACGACCGGTGGCGCGCTCGGGAGCTCGGGCGAGGGAGGGCTGTCGACGAGCGGCGGTGCAACCAGCGGTGGCGGCACGGCGGGCGCTGGCGGAGCGCTCGGCACTGGGGCCAGCGGAGCATCGGGAGGCCCTCCAGGCTCGGGCGGTGCTCAGGGACCGGGCGGCAGCAACGGCGGCTCGGGCGACAGCGGAGCATCGGGAGCCCCTCCGGGCTCGGGCGGCACGCAGGGAACGAGCGGCGGCAACGCGGGCTCGGGCGGCAACGAAACGGGAGGCGCCGGTCCCACGGCGGGCATGGGTGGCATGGACCCGTCCGGCGGAAGCGGCGGCGCCATCGGAAGCGCGGGGGCCGGCGGCAAGGGTGGCGGAAACCCGGGAACGTGCACGGCTTCGAAGGCGGTCAACACCAACGCGTCGGGCTCCGGACCGTATCAAGTGGTCGTCGAAACCAACTCCGACCCTGGAATCAGAGAGGGCACGATTTTCCGCCCGAAGGATCTGGGCGGCGCGGAGAAGTTCCCCATCTTCGCGTGGGGCGAGGGAGGTTGTTCGCTCAACGGGTTGTCGAAC
Organism: Pseudomonadota bacterium; assembly: GCA_003242355.1. GTDB lineage: Bacteria > Myxococcota_A > Polyangia > Polyangiales > Polyangiaceae > PMG-095. Next base: position 1,481 of record QGUH01000550.1, on the reverse strand, counting down.
TCGGCGGCCATGGCGGAAATTGCCTCGCATGGCTACTTCGTGATCGCCGACGGCACTCCGAACGGCAACGGCTCGCGTTCGTTGAACTCGAACGACGTGGTGTCGATGGGCAAGCCACTGCTCGCGTACATCGATTGGGCCATCGCCGAGAACGACAAGCCCTGCAGCGCCTACTACCAGAGCCTCGATACGAGCAAGATCGCAACCAACGGGTTCTCTTGCGGCGGCCTGATGGCGGAAGGCACCGCGGGAGATCCGCGTATTACCACTTGGGGAATCACGAGCAGCGGGATGTTCGGCGCGAACCAGGCGCTGTACCAGTCGATCCACACGCCCGTGCTGATCGTGCTGGGCGGCCCGAGCGACATCGCTTACGAGAACGGCAAGCGAGACTACGAAAATATCCGCAAGCTGAACGTGCCCGTCATGCTCTTCAGCAAAGACATCGGTCACGGCGGAGATCTGTTCCAGAGGGGCGGCGGCGACTTCACCAAGATCAACCTGGCGTGGCTGAACTGGTGGCTGAAAGGCGACGAATCGGAAACCGGCAAGGGCCACCTCGTGGGACCGGGGTGCAGCTATTGCCGGGACAACTCTTGGGAAACGGCGTCGCAGAACGTGCCTTAGTAGGACCGTCGAGATTCGGCGGGAACGCCCCGGCAATCGAGTGCGCCGACTGCTCCTTCCGGTCGGCGCACGCAACTCCTTCCGAGAAGACGCACGCGACCCCGACGCGACGGGCTCCATTCGACGCGTTCACAAAGTGTGGCGCGCGAGCACGGGCCAGGCGATGTCGGGGTCTCCCGGGTCTTCGCGCCCACCTTGTTTGGTGCAGAGCATGACTTCGACGCCCGCGCTGCAGGTCGAGTAGCGGGTGCAGCCCGCGGCGTCTTCGGGAGTGGGCGCGCCGGTGCAGCCGTTCATGTCCGCCCACGCCTCGAAGGTGCCCCGAGCGCCGAGGAACGTGATCGGCATTCCGGGCACCAGGGCCGAGTACCCGCCATCGTACGGAACTCGGCTTTCCCCGTTGCCGCGAAACGCAACCACCGTGATCGGCCGCGCCGGCGCGCAGTCGTCGGCGTTTTCCTCCAAGAGATCGAACGCCGCGGGCGCAATCGCCGCGAACACGTCCGCGGCGTGGCAGCCGAGGTAGTGAGCCAGGCCTCCGCCGGTCAGCACGCCGACGGCGTACACGCGCTGCGGGTCGATGCAGGCGCGCGCGCTGACGTCGTCCACGAGCGCACGAGCAAACGCGACGTCGTCGACGTTGGCGACGCAACACGGCCCGAGGTTCCACGCCGTCCCCGCGGGACCCCGCAGGCCATCGGGAAACGCCATGATCACCCCCTCACGGTCGAGGCGCGCAGGATACGGCGAAGACGCTCGGTGCTCGGCGCCGGAGCTGCCGACGGCATGAAAGTCCACCACCAGAGGAACCGGGCGCGTTCCGTCGTATCCCGGCGGACGTTCCACACCGAGGG
>QGUH01000549.1 GCA_003242355.1 Pseudomonadota bacterium | reverse complement strand
GAGCGCCACTCCGACGAGCGCGGCCGCGGGCTCGAGTGCCTTCGGCGACGTGAAGCGGAAGCCCGCGCTGTCGACGCGAGCCGGCATGGCTTCCGATCCGCGTTGAACGACGATCAACGAACGGCGTGCGTTCGGCGGCGGCACGAAGTCTTCGATGTCCGCGACGACGAGGCCCTCGAGCTCGAGCACGCGATCCCCGTCGCGAAGCCCCGCGCGCGCGGCGCGGCTACCCGCTTCGACGCGGTCGAGCCGAACGCCGCCCTCGTCGCGCACCATTTCCGCCCCGATGAAGGCAGCGAAGCGTCGCGCTTCCCGACGCAGCAGCTGCACGGTCGCCGAGGTCACCTCCTCGGGCGTCACGTCGAGCACGACGCCGCTGCGTCGCCCGACGACGGCGGCGCCGCTGCGCTTCGGCGATCGAAACGCCACCTCGAGCTCGCCGCGAAACGTCGTTCGGCGCGCGTCGGCATCGCCGGTGAGGGCGCGAACGAGCTCGGGCGTGACCCGCACCTCGAGCGTGTCGGGCGCGACCAGTCGCCCTTCGGTCTCGACCGTGAGCCCGCGAACGGCCGCCTCCCCGGCGCGGTGCCCGGTGCCTTCGAGGCGCACGATGGCCGGGTGGTCTTGGGGAAAGCCGGTTCCGGTGATGCGGAGGCGATCGCCCACGGCGACGTTGCGCGGTGACACCTCGTCGAGCCCGATCAGCAGCACCCCCTCGGAGGAGCAGCCGAGCAACGCAATCGCGAGGACGACGAGGACGAGGAGCACGCCGTCCTCCTTACCGAGCTTGGTGGATCGGCGAGAACAAACCGCCCGCGCCGTCAAGAAACTGGGCCAAGCCGGACGTGTCGTGCTTTAGCCGCGGGCGGAGGAGTCGCGATGCCGAAAGCCTGGTACGAGTCGATGGAACGTCTTCGCAGCATCCAGACCGAAATCCTGCGGCTCGCGCCCTTCCGCGACATCGGCATCGTGCGAAACCCGGGCGCAACACCAGAGGCGATTCGAGCCGCCGAGGCGCGTCTGGGGCTCCCGCTGCCGCCGTCGTATCGCGAGTTTCTCCTGCAGCACGACGGCTGGCCGCGCTTCTTCGAGGGCGCGAGCCTGCTCGGCACCGAGGATCTCGGCACGCCTCGTTACGAGCTACTCGCGCGCGCGGCCTTCGAAGCCGCCGAGACTCCGGTGCCGGAGCTCTGCCCTCCGGTGCGCGACCGCAACCTACCCCGCGTCGTGCCGTTCGGCGCGGACGACGAGGTGCGCACCTTGTTCGCCTTCCATCCCGAAGTGCGCTCCGAAACCGGAGAGTACGAGGTGGTCGCCTGGATCAGCGAGCTCGGCATTCGGTGCGCGAGCTTCCCCGAGATGTTGGAGCTGCTCTGCGATCTCGCAGAATCCGAGCTTTCCGCGCACGTGGCCCGGTGCAACGAGCTACGCAAGATTGCCTGAGGCAAATAACGTCAGTGTGCGCCCTTGACGCTATGCGCAAGGGCTGCTGAACTTGAACTTCATGCCACGGAGGCTTCGACGAATCGGAGCCCCAACCCGTGACACGGAGTCAGACGCGCGTGTCGGCTGATTACAGCGCAGGAGGCAGACGATGAACGGCGACGAGGAAGAGGCGGTCGAGAGCGAAACGCCTCCGTCCCAACGGCGAATCATCAAGCGGTACTCGAACCGCAAGCTCTACGATACGAAGGGCAGCAGCTACGTCACGCTCCTTCAGATTGCGGAGATGATTCGGGCCGGCGAGGACGTCCAGATCATCGACAATGCAACGAAGGAAGACAAGACGGATGTGACGCTCGCCCTCATCATCTCGGAGGAGCTCCGGGCTCGCCCCCGGGCGATCCCCTTGGCGACGCTGAAGGCGCTCATCCGACATCGCGGCGAACGCATCCTTTCGCAGCTGCGGGATGGGCCCTTCGGGAAGCTCATGCACGGCGAGGAGGGGGAAGAAGCCATGGGAGAAGAGGAGATGCAGGGCAAGGAAGGCAAAGGGTTCAGAGCGACGCTCGAGCAATGGCAGAACGCGATCGACGAGCGCATCCGTGCGGTCCTGCCGAACTTTTCCGCGTTCCGGGATCTCGAGCAGGCCGTCCGGCGCTTGTCGGAGCGTGTCGAGGCGCTCGAACGAAGGCTCGGTGAGCGCGACCGCGATCAGCAACAGATGCCGCCGCCGCCACCCGGCGGCGCTGCGCCGGCGACACCGAAGTAGCCAGGCGCTCGTTGGGGGGCTCGAGCCAGAGGGGGGAGCCCCGCCGACGAAGCCGGCCGACCCACCTTCCAGCACTGGCTGGCCCCGGAGAGGATTCGCATTATGGAATAGCTCCGGCTGCCGGCCGGTTGCAGAGCTCAGGAAGGTATGAAGCGACGCGCCACGACGACCCGCACCTTCGAAGGCGAGGTGCTCGACCACCTGCCCTCGTTGCTCGCCGTCGCGACGCGGCTCACCCGCAACGGCCCGGAGGCCGAGGATCTCGTGCAGGACACGGTCCTCAAAGCCATCCGCGCCAACGAGCAGTTCGAGTCCGGCACCAATCTCCGGGCCTGGCTGCTCAAGATCCTGACCAACACCTTCATCAACCGCTACCGGCGGGGCGGCCTCGAGCGCAGCGTGCTCGACGGGCCGGACGCCGACCCGTTGGCAGACGGTTGGGTGAGCGCTTCGACGATCGAGTCGATGCGGGATCCCGAGTCGCAGGCGTTGCGCCCGCTGCTCGAGGCCGAGATCAGCAAGGCGCTCGACGAGCTTCCGGCGGAGTTCCGGCTGGCCGTCGTGCTGTCGGACGTGGAGGATCTGTCGTACAAAGAGATCGCTGACGTGATGGGCTGCCCCATCGGCACCGTGATGTCCCGGCTCCATCGAGGGCGTCGCATGCTCAAGGCACGGCTCTACGAGCACGCGCGGGCCTTCGGCATCGTGGGTCCCGAGCCGAGCATCGGTGACGGGGAGCGCGAACACGACGGCGAGGCGGTGATCGAGCTCGAGCAGTTCCGGGCGAAGAAAGGAGCGGTTGCGTGAAGTCGTGTCGCTCGTTCGCCCCGCTGCTCGAGCCGTTCTCGGACGGCGAGCTCGGCCCCGAGAAGATGCTCGAGGTCGAGCAGCATTTGCTCGAGTGTCGGCTGTGCGTCGAGCGCGTTCGTTTCGGCGAAGCGATGCGCCGCAGTCTCCGCCGTCGTGTTCGAGAGACCGCACCCGTGAGCGACGCGTTCCGCGCCCGGGTCGTCGAAGCGGTCGCCGCAGCCCGTGAACGCGAATGGGAACACCTCCGCGCCGCGCGCGCCGAGCGGCGCAGCTGGCTCAGCTTTCGCACGATCGTGCCGATGGCGGCGGCCGCCGCGCTGACGCTCGTGTGGGCGGCTTCGGCAGGAGGCCCGGAACGGCGTGAGCAGCGGCGGGCGACGTCGTACGCGCAGGTGGATCCGGTCCGCGTGGACGATTTGTTGGAAGAGCTCGTCGAGCACCACGTGCGCGGGCGTTCGGATTTCACGGAGCTTTCGCTTCTGCCCGAAGCCGAGCGCGAAGTGGGCGTGCCCGTGCGCGTCCCGAGCTTGAAGAACTTCGGCGCACAGTGGGAAGGCGCGAGCGTGGTTCCCGTGCTGAACCAGCGCGCGGCGTCGCTGCGCTACCGGCTCGGCAATCACCGCGTCACCGTCTACGTGTACGATCCGTCGCGCGTCCCCATCGAGAAGCGCCTGGAGCAGCGCTTGGTCGGCAGCGAGCCCGTTTACGTCGGCGTGCGGCGCGGCCATTCGATCTGGCCCCCCGAGCACCGCGGCGGGGGGGAAGGCCTCGCGACGGGTCTGACCGCCGCGGGGAACGCGGAGCCTGGCGCAACCATTTTCTGG
>QGUH01000548.1 GCA_003242355.1 Pseudomonadota bacterium | reverse complement strand
CGGTACCCCCGGGGATGGGCCCGGGGTCTGCGGCGATAACGGGCGGAAGGGGCCGGCGCGTGGCGAATCGATTCTTGCCGGCCGCGCGCCACGTGGTCGTCGAGCTCTTGCCCAGGGAAGCGCGCGAGCCCTTTCGGCTGGTGGGGCCCCGCGTGCACGTGGTCCGGCCGGGGGATGCGCTCGCGCGCATCGCTCGGCGCGAGGGCACCAGTGTCGCCGAGCTCGCTCGCTTGAACGGCATCGACCCGAAGCGCCCACTGCGACCGGGTCAGAAGATCCGGCTTCCGACGGGCAAGGCCAAGGCGCGGGCCGGGCGGGTTCACGTGGTCAAGAAGGGAGACACCTTGATCGGGATCGCGAAGCGCTACGGGGTCACCGTCGAGGCGATTGCGCGGCAGAACGGTTTCGGGAACCAGCGCGCGATTCGCATCGGGGAGACGCTGCGCATTCCACCCAAGCGCTGAGCCGACGATTCGGGCCTCGGCGAGGGCGGGCTTCCGCTCCGAAATCCGCCACGAGCCGCCAAGGGCAAGCTTCCCGATTGGAAAGCACGAACCCGGCGATCGGGGTGTCGCGTACTGCTTGACGCCGGGGAAGTACTGGTTCGAGCATGGCTCCGCCCGCTGTTCGAGCAGCGGGGTCGTGCTCGCGACGATGCCCGTTCCTTGCCGCCGCCTCCTCCCACTTCGAGTGCCCTTGCTGCTCGCTGGGGCGCTGCTCCTGGTCGCGCCCTCCGCGGGCGCCGAGCCAACGGCCACGGAGCTCGCCGTGGCACGCCGCCTCTTTCGGGAGGCCACGCAGCTCGAGGAACGGCAACGTTGGGATCTCGCGGCTCAGAAGCTGCGCGAGGCAATCCGCATCAAGGAAACTCCGGGGCTCAGGTTTCATCTGGCCCACTGCCAGGAAAACATGGGGCTGCTCGTGGAAGCCTTGGTCGACTACGACCGAGCACGGGAGCTCATCGCTTCCGGAATGAAGGCACCAGACGTCGAAGCACTGCTGCCCGAAGCCGAACGGGCGCTCGCCGAACGCGTTCCGACCCTGATCATCGCCGTCCCCAAGAACGTTCGGGGAATGCACATCGCGTTGGATGGACGCGAGGTAGCGAGCTCGGTCGTCGGTCGCCCGGCTCCCATCAATCCCGGCGCGCACCGTATCGTGGTGCGGGCACCCGGCTATCACGACTTCGTAAATGAAATCACCATGGCAGAGGGCGAGCGGCGGGTCGTTACCGTGCAGCTCGCGCCGACGCAGCAGCCACCGAGCCCGAAGGCGGACGCACGGGAGGGAAGTACGGCCACGCACCGCGCACCCCCCAAGAGCGAACGGCGAATTGCGCCCAGGACGTACGTGCTGTTCGCGGAAACTGCCGTGACCGCGGCCGGGCTCGGGCTGGGCGTCACCTTCGCCATCGCAGGAAGCGGCGCGGACCGCCGGGTGAAACGGGCGCAGGCCGCGGTGGATCGTCAATCGGGGCGTCCCGGAGACGCCGAAGTGTGCGTGAACGCCACCGACCTGCTGCTCGAACGCTGCCGCGACCTGGACAACGCTCTTTCCGATCGGAAGACGTACGGCACCCTGTCGACTGCGGGCTTCGTCGCAGCAGGCGTGGGAGCCACTGCCGCCCTGGCGACGCTGCTCTTTTGGCCCAGCGCGGAGGACGAACCGGTGGTGACGGCCGGCTTGTTCCGAAACGTACTCTGGATTGGCGCGCAGGGCGCCTTCTGAGTCGCGAGACGGGCAGGGCCCGGAAGGCGAAGGCCTACCGGGCCCCTTTCGGCGCAAGGATCGGACGACCCTGCGCGGTCTCGTCGGGTCGAGTCAGAACCGCGGATCAGCGCGGGAAGTACTGAGTGGCGCGCTTCTGGCCCTTGGTGCGAATGGCCTTGTTGGCCAGAAGCTTCTTGGCCGGCAGATTCAGCTCGCGCGTGGAAACCCCCATTCCCTTCGCGACCTGCTCGATACGCTGCCCCGGGTTCGACTTGATGTAGGCGAGTAGCCGGTTGGTGAGCCGCTCGAGCTCGTCTTGAGACCGCTTGGCTCCCTTGGCACGGGGGCGAGCCGCTCGGGGTTCCGCGGCGGCTCGGCCAGCTGCGCCTCTGCGGCCGCGCCGAGCCTCGCCGTCTCCCCCGCCGCCGAGCACCTGCGCCACCGTATCCATCGCCGATTGACGGATGAGATCGCTCAGCTCGTCTACGAATGCCTCAACTCGAGATCGGATTCTATCGGATACGGGGGTGTTTGCCATGAACGCGGTACCTATGCACAAACCGCACTCATGTCAACGGAAACCAGACATCGAGTGCACCGTCATTCGAGTCTTGGATTCCCGTACACCATTCACATTACACCGAGGGCGCACCTTGCCCCACCCGGATCAGTGCATTGCGGCCAACTTGACGAAATCGCTCTCAGTGAGAATACCCACGATCTTCGAACCCTCGAGAACGACCAAACAGCCGATTTTGCGGGTCAGCATCGTTTCTGCTGCTTCGCGGAGCGGCGTATCCGGCGTGGTGGTGACGACGTTCGGCTGCATGGCGTCTTTGACCGCCACCGAATCGAGAGCGGCCCGTTGCGCGCGCGTGCCGTACCCCAGGGCTCTGATCAACCCGCTATAGAAGAGGTCTCGCTGGCTGACGATACCGACGAGCTGTCCAGTTTCGTCGAGGACCGGGAGATGGCGGATACGGCCGAGTCGCATCACGTCGTCGGCGACCGCCAGCTTGTCGTTGCGATAGAGCGTGACGACATCGCGGGTCATCACGTCACGCACGAGGCGAAAATGAGTCATGGGCTGTCTTCCTCCTCGCATTCGAGTTGGAGCATCGACCCGGAAACGCGCGTCGGGGCCGACGTGTGGGATCGTGGGAGTGCCGCCCCCGGATCTGCCCCGACTGGAGGATTTCTCCGGTTTCGCTCGCGGCGGCGGAGTGGGAATCCGAAATCGGGCTCGGGAACGGAGGCATCAGGGAGCGGGTGAGGCGCTCTTCGGTGCGCTTTGCGACGGCGTGAGCCAGTGGGGATTCAACAGCACGAGATCTCGCGCGATCTCCAGGGCCTCGCTTCGGTCGCTCGCGATGGCGATGTTCTCGTGATGCCGTTCGAGCTCTGCTCGGACGAACATGCTGCGCGGCTCGGGGAAGGGGCCGCTCAGAATCGCGAACTTCTTCATGCGATGCAGCCGACCGAGGGCGCTTTCGAGGGCGACGAGCCCCGAGGCATCCATTGCGGGCACACGGCCCAGGTCCAAAACGACTACGCGAACTTCGGTGCCGATCGCGTCGAGCGCGGCCATCCCGCGTTGGGCGGCCCCGAAGAAGAGCGGGCCGGCGATTTCGTAGACTGCCACGTGCGGGGGGAGATCCCTTGCCCCCGCGGAGCCCTGCTCGCTTCCGCCGAGCAAGCGGGATTGCGTCAGCTCGGCCATGCGCCGCGTGAAAAGGAGAGCGGCGAGTAGCACCCCGAAGCTTACGGCAATTACCATGTCGAAGAAGACCGTGAGTCCGTAGCAGGCGAGCAGGACCGCCGCGTCGCTCTTCGGGGCAACTTTCAGGATGTGCGCCGCGTGCCGCGCTTCCGACATGTTCCAGGCGACGACCATCAGCAGCGCGGCAAGCGAGGCCATGGGCACGTAGGCCACGAGGGGAGCCGCGACGAGCATGGCGACGAGCACGCCCAGCGCATGAATGATGGAGGCAACGGGGCTGACGGCTCCTGCGCGGACGTTCGTCGCGGTTCGAGCCAACGCGCCCGTTGCGGGGATGCCGCCGAAGAGCGGAGCGGCGACGTTTCCGATTCCGAGCGCGACGAGCTCCGAGTTCGGCTCGTGGCGCGTGCCGGTCATGCCGTC
>QGUH01000547.1 GCA_003242355.1 Pseudomonadota bacterium | reverse complement strand
CGAAAGGGGCGCGGGCTCGGGCCCCGCGAGGTTGAAGATGCCGCGCACGCCCGGACGGAGCGCGAGCAGGATGGCGCGGAAGACGTCCTCCTCGTGGATGACCTGCACCATCGGGTCGAAGCCGAGCAGCGTGGGGACGCGCTTCAACCGGAGGTAATTGCTGGGCGCGTTGCGCACGGTCCCGAGAATGTGCGTCGGGCGCAAAATGACGGTTTCCGTGCCCGGGCTCCTCCAAAAGAAGCTCTGGGTGGCGAGATCGAGCTCGACCAGGTCGCGAATACCGCTGAAGCGCCCCGCGGCGAGCAGCGGAGCATCTTCGGTGAGCAGCTGGGGATTGTCCGGACGCGGCCCGTAGACGTTCGCGCTCGAGAGGAGCACGACCTTGCGCACGCCGTACTGCTCGACGTACTCGAGCAGGCGTTTGAGCGCGAGCACGTTCCAGGCCTGATGGCGCTCTTTCTGAGCGTGCGGATCGTGAACGACCCCGAGGTGCACGAGCGCGCCGACGCCGGGTCGCTTGAACACCTCACGCATGCGTTTGCTCGCGAGATCGAGCGTGTGGTGCTCGACGTCCACGGGACGCCGCAGAAAATCCCGGTGATCCACGGCGATGACGCGCGTGTGCCGGTGCAGCTTTCGCACCAGACGCCGACCGAGGCGTCCGCACGCCCCGGTGACGATCACGGCGCGATCGGGATCGAGGAGCGGCGCCGCCATCAGAAGAACACGCTCCTTCGCGCGGCGAGCCCGTGCGAGAGCAGGTGTTGGATGCTCTGGCGCACGAGCCAGACCTTGTCCGCGATGATGGTATCGTCGTCGTCGGGGTCGCCGTGAAAGCGCATCGGCTCGCCGAAATGCAGCCGGTACTTGGTCGGCAACGGCAGCTGCCCGCCGGGGACGAACACCTGGGGCACCAAGGGGAAAACGGGAAAGTTCAGCGCGCGCGCCGCCCAGCGCACGTTGCCGAGACTCACGTATTGCTCCTCCGCTCCGATCACCGCAACGGGCACGATCGGCGTCGCGGTTTCGATCGCGATGCGCATGAACCCGAGCCCGAACTCTTCGAGTTGATAGCGCCGGGTGAACGGCTTGACCACGCCCCGTGTGCCCTCGGGAAACACGAGCAACAGCTCTCCCATCTCGAGCAGCCGCCGCGCGTTCTCCGGCACGCCGACGACCTGACCCACGCGGCTGAAGAACGACGAGACGAACGGGAGCGTCGCCGTCCACTTGTCCACCAGGGCGCGCATCACCCGCGGCGGGTTCGCGTCGAAGAACATCGCCGCGCCGATGATTGCCGCATCGATCGGGATCTGCCCCGAATGGTTGGCGACGAGCAGCACGCGCCCTTCCGGAACGTGCTCGATGCCGAACACCTCGGTTCGGAAGTACACGCGATGGAAGAACGCCGAGACGGCCGCTGCGCGGCGCGCCATCTCCGGATCGAACCCGAAGGGATCGTTGACGGTGCGATACCGCTCCACGAGCACCCGCACGCGGTCGTCGAAGTCCGGTCCGAGGATCCTCTGCCCCAGTTCCTCCGCCGCGTGACGCGCGCCTCGCGCGATGCGCGCCAGGAGCCCGCGCCCGGGCGCGCCTCCGTCGCCGATCCGCACGAGAGCTGTCTTCGGGTCCATGCGCCCGGGGACCGTAGCAGCTCCCATTCGGGGCAAGGAACCGAAGCGCGCCATCCGACTCGCGGCAGCAAGGGCCCGCGCCCGGCTTGTGGGTCGAAGCGAGCTGCCAGAGGCGCCGCCCCGCGCCCTGCGCGCGGCAAGCTCGCGCGAACGGCGCTACGGTGGAGTGCGGTGCGTTCCGCCTTCGTCGTTCCGCCTCCCCTTCGCCCCGGAGACCGGGTCCGCGTCATCGCCCCGTCGAGCCCCTTCGACCGCACGCTCTTCTACCGCGGGCTCGGCTTCTTGTCGGAGCGCTACCGTGTGGAGGTGGGCGCCGGAGTCCTGGATCGCCGCGGCTTTCTCGCGGGCGACGACGAAACGCGCCTCGCCGCCCTCGAAGCGGCGCTCGTGGACGACGGAATCCGCGCCGTGGTCGCGGCCCGAGGTGGATACGGCGCCGGGCGGATCGCTCATCGCGTTCGCTGGGACCGGCTTCGCCAATCGCCGAAATGGATCGTCGGCTTCTCGGACGTCACCGCGCTCCACGTCGAGGCTCAGGGCGTCGGCGTCTGCTCGATGCACGCCGAAAACGCGGCCGGCCTCGGTCGCGGGGACGCCGCGGCGCGCACACGGTGGATCGAGGCGCTCGAACGCCCCGACCTCGTCCGCACGTTCTCGGGGCTGACCGTCCTCGTCCGAGGGAGCGCGCACGGACCGCTCGTCGGCGGCAACCTCACCGTCCTGTTCACCGCGCACGCCGCAGGCCGGCTCCGGTTGCCCGAGGGATGCATCCTGGCGCTCGAGGACGTGGCGGAGGCGTCGTACCGCATCGATCGCATGCTGACCGCGCTGCTCGTCTCGGGAGCGCTCGACCGGGTCGCGGGCGTGGTGCTCGGCGATTTCACCGACTGCAGTGCAGGGGTGCATCGCGTCTCCGTCGAGGCCGTGCTCGCCGAGCGGCTCGGAACGCTGCGCGTGCCCGTGCTCGCCGGGCTTCCCTTCGGACACGCACGCCCCAACGTCCCACTGCCACTCGGCATGCCCGCGCGGCTCGACGCCGACACGGGCTGCCTCACGGTTGGCTCCGGCGCGTAAACCTAGCGCGGCGGGTTGTCCTCGAAGAGCTCGTCGTCCTCGACGTCGAGGGCCGGTTCCTCTTCGTGCAGCTCGGCCGCGGGCAACGCCGCGCCCGGAGCGCCGCCCGCCCGCCGCGCCGGAGGCGGCAGGTTCTCCGCACCAGTTGCGAAGCTCGTCCGCGTTCCGCTGCCCGGCCCGCCCGGCCCATCCGGCGGCACTCGGACTTCCGAGGTCGGCGGATGACGACCGTCCGCGGCTGCCTCTGAGTCCCCGTCCGCGGCCTCTCCGTCGTCCCCGTCGAGCACTCGCGGCTCCGCGGGCGCCTCGGCCAGCGCGGGCGCTGGGTCGGTGACGCCTCCATTCGGCTCCCGCTCCTCGGCCTCCGCCTCCGGAGCGATGCTGCTCGCCTGGTCCCCAGCCATGTCCATCGAGGTTCCGGGCGTCGTCGCCTCTTCGGCTTCCTTTTCCTTGCGCGGCGCGGGCTTTTGCGCTGGAGCCGGACGCTCGGGCGCCGAATCTCCCTTGGCGGCTTCACTCGACCGCGCCTTGAGCATCGCGGCTTTGGCGCGCTCGAGCCCTTCCGTCGCCTCGGGATCGCCCGCCTTCATGCGCAGCACGCGCCGCCACGCGTCCGCGGCCTCGCGCGGATCGTGGAGCTGCTCCTCCCAGAGCCGGGCGACCTTGCGCGCGAGCTCCGCCCGCGTCGCCGGATCCTTGCCGCGCAAGATCTGGTCTTCGTAGAGCGTGACCATGCCGCGGTAGTCCTTGAGCTCGGTGTAGAGCGCCGAGAGCTCCTCCACCACGTGCTGGTCCGACGGCGATAGGTCGTGCAAGCGCTTCAAATCGGCGGCCGCACCCGGCAGATCCGAGAGCTGGTTGCGCCGAAGCGCCGCGCGGCGCGCGAGCAGCTTGCGCACGAGCGGTCCGTCGAAGACCTCCTCCAACGCGCGCGACAGCACTGCCTCGGCGCGCTTCGGTTGTCCCACTTCCTCGGCGAGCCCCTCGAGCGCGTCGAGCCGGTTCTCGTCCACGTGAGCGACGAGAGCATCGCCGAGCCAGGCAAAGGCCTGATCCACGTCCCCAAGCTCGCGCGGGCCAGGCCCGGCGAGGCGCCCGACAGCCGCCAACCGCCGCGCTCTTTATACAAATCTACCGCTGCGACGAA
>QGUH01000546.1 GCA_003242355.1 Pseudomonadota bacterium | reverse complement strand
CGAGCGAATGCGGCAACGTGCGGCGGCGCGCGCCGAGAAGGATCTCGCCGAGGCTGGCGCGCGCGAGAACGCGCTCGCCGAACGCGCCGAGGATCTCGCGGGCCGCGGCGCGCGGGGCGAGGCGCGGATGCCGGAAGAAGTGGAGGATGCGCTCGAGCGCGCTGCGAGCATCATGCGCGAGGCCGCGCGGGAGCTCGCGGCGGGACGCGGGCAAGCGGGCCTCGAGCTCGAGCGCGAAGCGCAACGTCTGCTCGAACGGTCGAGCTCCGGACGCACGCTCGACGAAGGAGACGCGCGCCCCCACGACGGGCGGAACGCGCGCGGTGAGAACGGCCGCGAGATGGCGACCGATGGCGACGTGCCCCGTGCAGACGAGGCACAGCGCGCGGCCGAGTTCAGAAAGCGCGTGCTCGAAGGGCTCGCCAAGGAGCGTCGCGGGCGGCTGGACCCCGCGGTGGAACGGTACGCGGAGGGATTGCTCGAATGATCGGGGCACGCGCACGCAAGTCGCTTCGCGTCGTCGCGGCGCTGCTCGCGCCCGCGCTGCTCGCGCCCCCGGCGTCGTCGCGCGTGGGGGAGAAGAGCCGCGCCGCGCAGGTGGCCGACGCGATCACCGAGATCGATCTCGCGCGTGCCGAAGCGCTGCTCGCCGAGACGAAGACGGAAACACCGGCGCTGGCGTTCGAGCGCGCGCGCCTTTCGATCTATCGCGGCGACTGCGACGCCGCCATGGCGACGCTCGCCCGCCCCGAGATCGGCGAAACGAAGGAGGGCGCGAGTCTCAAGGCGCTCGCGGAAAGTTGTGCGCGCGCCACGGTCGCCGGGTTCGTGATGGAAGATCGGGAGCGCGGCATCTGGCTTCGCCTGCAAGACGACGGGGATCGCGCGCTCGCTCCGTTCTTGTTCGAGGCGGCCGCGAGCGCCCGCGATGCGGCCTCGCGCGTCCTCGGGACGGACTTGCCGCGACCGCTCCGCATCGATCTCGTGCGCGATCTCTTTTCGCTCTCCGCGGTCTCGGGGCTCCCGCTCACGGCGGCCGAAACCACGGGAACGCTGGCGGTCGCGCGGTGGGGGCGCGTGATCATGCTCTCACCGCGCGCCACGGCGCTCGGCTACCCCTGGCAGGACACGCTGGCGCACGAAATCGTGCACTTGCTCATCACCCGGGCGAGTCGCGACTACGCGCCCCTCTGGTTGCAGGAGGGCATGGCGAAGCGCCTCGAGACGAGCTTCCGCGAGCCGCGTCCCTTCGACGACCCCGGGTGGGGCGACGCGCTCGCCTACAAGGCGCTCACCGAGGGGCGCTCGGTCGGTATCGATCGCCTGGGCCCTTCGATTGCGATGCTGCCGACCCCCGACGCCGCCGCGATCGCGTTCGCGGAGGTGACGAGCTTCATGGGACACTTTCTGGAGCGCGCTGGTGAACCGGCGCTCAAGCTCCTGCTCGCCGACTTGCGCGGGCTCTCCGACCGTTCACCGGAGCCGGCGCTGCGCAGCGTCACCGGCATGGGGCTCGAGGACTGGAACGCGGACTGGCAGCGCTCGCTGCTCGCGGAGCCGCCGCCACCCCTCGCCCCGCAACACGAAGGGCGTGGCGCGAGCCGAGACACGGCGCGTCGGGCGCGCCTCTCGGACCTTCTGCTCCAACGTGGTCACGCACGCTCCGCGGCCGAGGTGCTTGCACCGATCGTGCGGCCGGAACAGCGGGAGGCGTCCGTTCGCGTTCGGGCCGCACGCGCCTACCTCGAAGCGGGTGATGCTGCCGCCGCGCGCGCGGCGCTCGGCACCCTGACGGAAATAGATGGTGTGCACGGACCCTGGTTCGGGCTGCGCAGTCGGTTCTTGCGGGAAGACGGGGATGCGGCCGGTGCCGAGCACGCCGTCCAAATAGCGATTGCCGTCGATCCGCTGGCCGAAGAGGCCGCGTGCGCGGGCATGCGCCGGCCCCGAGGCTCGAACGGCTCGGACGCGGACCTACCCGTCGCACCCGAGCGGCGGGCACTTTGCGAGGCGGCCCGGGAGCGGTTGCGGCGTTGACCCGAAGGGGGCCGGCCGCCTACGATGGGTCACCGAAACCCTCGACGTTGCCGCAGCTTGTCCGCGTCCATCACGCTCGCGTGTTGCCCTCGCCTCTCTCTCAATCGCACCCCGCGCGGATCGGTTCGGTGTCGCGAGATTCGGCTGGCCGAGACCGACGGCGGCGGGACTTGGTCGCGTACAGCGCACGGCATTCTTCGGAGTGATCGTTGAGCCTTACCACCTTCGCCGCTGCCCAGATCTTGCGTGCGTTGCCGCGCGTGCAGATCAGTCGCGCCGTCGGCAGGCTTTGTGAACGGCCATTGCCGCGCCGCGTGGCGGGCCCACTCCTGCGTGCGTACAGCCGAGCCTACAAGGTCGATCTGTCCGAGGCCGCGCCGCAACCCGGCGGCTATCCGACCTTCGACGCGTTCTTCACGCGCGTGCTCCGCGAAGGAGCGCGACGGATCGATGCAGATTCGGTGGTGAGCCCCGCAGACGGGCTCTTGTCGGCGTCGGGAGTGGTCGACCCGGGCACCCGCTTGTGGGTCAAGGGGCAACCGTACGAAGTGGGCGAGCTCACCGGCGATGCCGCCGACGCCGAGCGGTACCGCGGCGGCGATTTCGCCGTCATCTATCTCGCGCCCGGCGACTACCACCGCGTCCACTCGCCGGTCGACGGCGCGATACGCGCCGTGCGCGGCATCGAGGGCGACCTTTTCCCCGTGAACAAGATCGGGGAACGGCACTTCCCGCGTCTGTTCGTGCGCAACAGTCGTGCGGCGATCGCCATCGACACGGAGGCGCACGGACGCGTCATGGTCGTCATGGTGGGCGCCGTCATCGTCGGGCGCATCACGGTGACCGGGATCGACGCTCCCAACGTTCCCGTCGGCCTCCACCCGTTCGACCCGCCTCTGCGCGTGGAACGGGGCAGCGAGCTCGGCGTCTTCCATCTCGGCTCGACGGTGGTGGTGCTGTTCGAGCCCGGCGTCCGCATCGAGCGCCCGCTCGGGAAAATCCGGTACGGCGAATCGCTCTTGAGACCGGCATGAGCAGCGACGACGAACGCGACGAGGTGAAGAACGGGCAGCCCGGGTCCCCCGTGCCTCCCGCTGCTCCGACTCCTTCGGAGGCGGCGAAGCGCGCGACTCCGCCGCCCAAGCCGCGACGCGAGTCGAGCGTCAGTCCGCGTTTTCCGGAGACCGGTGCCGAGGCGAACGAGGGGGATCAGCGCGTGCCGATCATTCCGAGCCCGCCGCGGGTGCCGCGCATTGCCGGGCCTGCTCCGGCCGAGGCCGCCAAGCCGGCGGAGGAGCCGCGCGCCGTTTCGGAGCCGCCTCGCCCGCCCGCCCGGGCCGAGACGCCGCGGATCCGCTCGACGCCGCTGCCGCGCACGTACGGCGCCGTGACGGCGCGCGAGGGCAGCTCGAGCGATCGCTCCCGCACGCCGAGCGGGTTTCCTGCGCCGCGCTCGGAGGTGTCGACGCGCACGCACAACGGTCGCCGTTCGAGCATCCCGCCGCCACCTGCGGACGGGACGACGCGACCGTCGTTTCCTTCGGTCGGTGGCGCGCGCTCCTCGAGCCCCGGCTCTCCGCCGCGTAGTCCGACTCCCGCGGCCGGCGGCGCATCGGCGGGCACGACGAGCGAGCAGCCGTCCTCCAGCGAGACGCCGACGACCTCGCCCGCCATCCTGGTGATGAAGATCATCGCCGTCGGGGCGGCGGGCCCCCAGCCCCAGCCCCCCGCGGGCGGGGAGGGCGGCGAAAGGCACGTGGGCGGGCCCGCCGCCGAGGCGGGAGGTGCCCCGGGCGGAGAGGGCGAGGGCGGGGGGGGCGGA
>QGUH01000545.1 GCA_003242355.1 Pseudomonadota bacterium | reverse complement strand
CCCCACGACTCCGCTCGCTACCTATCAGGCGGCGTCTTCACCGCTGCTCAACGATAGCGGGAGCGACCCTCGGCCCGCCGCCGGAGGGTGCTTCGCGGCGACGAGCCGTTCTCCGGCCGTCCACCCTCCGACGCGACTCGCTGCGCTCGCGGGAAGTGACGGCGAAATACGAGCAAACGCCGAACTCCGGCCCGACTCGTAAAGCGAAGCAACGCGCCGTTCCTGTGACTCACTCCGGGCCCCTTCGCGCCGAGAACGGCCCAAGGAGCCGCGGAGCACACGCCGGCGCCGGAGCCGAGGTTGAGCTCCCGCACTGCTCCCCATTAGCCGGGCGCCACTAAAGCCCGTCGCGGAGCGCCGCGCGAAGCGCGGCGCGGAGCAGGGCGGGGCCTTCGAGCGAGCTGCCGCGTGACGCCGATAGGCCCCACGACTCCGCTCGCTACCTATCAGGCGGCGTCTTCACCGCTGCTCAACGATAGCGGGAGCGACCCTCGGCCCGCCGCCGGAGGGTGCTTCGCGGCGACGAGCCGTTCTCCGGCCGTCCACCCTACGATGCGACTCGCTCCGCTCGCGGGAAAGGACTGGCGTGACGGGGTCTCGCGCGAACCGCGAATGCCTCACGCGCGGTGCGCGGGCTCGCCGTCGTCCGGTGCCGGGGGCTCGTCGGTGGGCGTGGAGAACGAGCGCGACAGCCAATCGACGAGGAACGGAATGTGTGCCTTACCGGAAAGTTCCGCCAACGCGACCACGATGTGCTCTCGGCTCGCATCGGGCGGAATGCCGATGGTGGCCCAGGTCGCCGCGCCGCCCCTCGTGAAGTCGCGGCCCTGGTGCACGCGCAGGCCGCGCAAGCGTGGATAGAGCGTGATCTCGACGTTGGGGCGGAGCACGTCGAGAACGCGCAGGGCGAACGCGAGCCGATCGAAGCGTTCGGGGTCCCGCCACTCGAACCTCCGCTCCGCGTCCACGAATTGGAAGACCGATCGCCGTTCGGCCACGGCCCACAGTGTGGCCCTTCGCGCCGCCGCCGTCCCGGTTTTTTCGCCGTTCCCAGTGCGGCCGCCGGGTCGCATCCCCGAGGTTGACGCGGTGCGCCCGACTTGACCACCCTTCCCTCTGGACGTCACGATCCAGCACGCGATGGGCGCGCGCATTCTGGTCGTCGACGACAGTCCCACCATTCGCAGGGTCGTCGCTTCCATCCTGAGCGAAGGAGCGTTCGAGCCGCTGCTCGCGGGCGACGGCCAGGAGGCGCTCGATCTGCTTTCGACGGAATCGGTGGATCTGGTCCTGCTCGATTTCGTGATGCCGCGGATGAACGGCTACCAATTCTGCCGCGAAATCCGCGCCATCCCGAACCTGCGGCACCTGCCCGTGGTGCTGATGAGCGCCAAGGGCGATCGCATTCGGGGCCAGTTCGTCAACCAGACGGGCGCGCTCGACGCGATCACCAAACCGTTCGATCGGCGCGGTCTGCTCGCGGTGGTGGACGCCGCGTTGAAAAAGCACGCAGAGGGACGCGAACGGCCGCTTCCGGAGCCGGACGCGATGCCCGCGGACGAGGCGGCACTCGAGAGTCTGCGTCCGAGCCGGAATCTCAGCGACGATCCCAAGTTGCGTCGGCTCCAAGCCGCGCAGGAGTTCGCTCAGGCCGTGGCGCGCCTCGTAGTGCCCGAGCTCCGGCGGCTCGACGGGCTGAGCGTGCGCCCGGGGGCGGCCGATCGGCTGGAGAATGCGTTCCAGCGAGCGCTCGGGCCAGAGGCGATCGACGCGCT
The DNA here is from genome assembly GCA_003242355.1 of Pseudomonadota bacterium. GTDB lineage: Bacteria > Myxococcota_A > Polyangia > Polyangiales > Polyangiaceae > PMG-095. The sequence continues at coordinate 2,095 of QGUH01000545.1, read as the reverse complement.
CGCGTCGTTCGTGAGCGCGGGCGGCTTCGGGCGGGATCCGCGTGAGGTGCTCTCCGGGGAGCTCTCGGCGATTCCGATCGCCGAAGTGTTGCAGCTGCTCGACTTGCAGCAGCAGTCGGGCGCTCTCTTCGTTCGCACGCCGAAGGAGGAGGTGACGGTCTTTCTGCGCGGCGGGTCCGTCGATTTCGCGCGGTACCAGGGCCAGCGCGAAGAGTTTCGGATCGGCCGCTACCTGATCGAGGACGGGACGGTGACGCGCCCCGATTTCGAGCGGGTGCTCGGAGACGGCGGAGCTGGCCTGATCGGAGAGCGGCTCGTGGCGCAGGGCCTCGCGGACGAGGCCGCCGTTCGTCGCGCCCTCGAACGGCAGACATCGGAGCTGGTGTACGAGGTCGTGCGCTGGAAGTCGGGTCAGTTCTCGTTCGTCCCCGGCGTCGAAGACGGCGTCGCGAGCAAGGCGAGCCTGGCGCTCGAATCGGGCTCCCTCGTGATGGAGGGATTCCGCCGCGTCGACGAGTGGCGGCTCATCGAGGGCAGCTTCGATTTCGACGAGGTGCTCTACCCCGATCCGGTCGCGATCGAACGGCTCGGCAGCGAAGCCAATTTGACCAAGCAGGAGCGAGCCGTGCTCGACGCGATCGACGGAGAGCACACGATCCGCGAAATCGTCGATTCGATGGGCGGCAGCTCGTTCGAGCTCTGCAAGATCGTATTCCAGTTCCTCAATTCTCGTCTCGTGCGGCGCCGGGCGGCCTGACGCACGGGCAGAATGGTTGAAGTCGTTCGAGCCGAGCCCGTCGATCTAGACGGCATCCGTGCGCTCGTCGCGCTCGAGGGCAGCGGGTTCGAGCCGAAGGTGGAGCTCGAGCGGCGCTTCGCGCGCCTGTGGGTTGCGCGCGACCCGGCAGGCCTCGGGGTTCTCGGCTTTTTGCTCGCTTGGGACGTGGCCGACGAGGTGCACCTGCTCGATCTCGTGGTCGCACCCGAAGCTCGCCGGCGCGGAATCGGCAGGCGGCTGCTCGGGGCGCTGCTCGAGCACGCCGCAACGGCGGGTGCGCGGCGCATTTTGCTCGAGGTGCGCCGCAGCAACACGAAGGCGATCGCGCTCTACGAGTCGGCGGGGTTCGAGCGCGTCGGAGAACGACTGGGCTATTACGCCGACGGCGACGACGCGCTGCTCATGACGCGGGAGCTTTCTGCGTGCTAATGGGCAGGGCGTGAGCCCTCGCGCTGCAGCGTGGATCGGCGTCGTGCTCTGTGCTGCGCTGCTTTCCTGCGAGCAGCGGACCGCGCCCGAGCGCGCGCCCGACACGACGGAGCCGAGCCCGAACGCGAGCATCCTCCCGGCGCCGCTGGCGAGCGACATCGAGCGGCCGAGCGTCGTGCGCGACACGGCCCTGCCCGAAGGGAGCGCGGCCGCGAGCGTGACGCCGCGAACGCTGCACGATGGGGTCCAGTTGCCGGAAGATGCTCCGGCGCGCGAGACCGCTGGGTTACGGTTGGGTGCCCGCTTTTCGTGGCTCGACCTGCCGCCGTTTCCGCGGCTTCCCGAAGCGAATGCGGAGGCCATCGAGCGCTTGCGCCGGGAGCTCGCGTTCGATCTCGTTCTCGAAGCGTCGCCGAGCGGTCGGCTGCGCGTGGTCCTCGACTCCGACACCTTCGTGCTCCCGAGAGGGACCGAGCTGCGCGCGCGGCTCGATTTCCTCGGGCACGTTCTGCTCTATCGCGATCGCTACACGCTCCTTCCCGCGGGAACGCTGCGCGCCGTGCTCACCGAACGCCGAGCGGACGCGGCGCCGCTGCTCGAGCCACGCGTGACGCCGAGCGGCGGCGGTCACCTGCTCGGTCTGCCTACGGAACGCACCGAGCTCACCACCGCACTCGGGCGCCTCGTGCTCGAGCAGGCCGTGCTTTCGAGCGCCGGGGCGGCCGGCGTGCTCGTGTGCCGCTGGCTCGGCGAGCTCGTGACCGCCAACCCGACGAACGTCGCATGTCAGCCCGGGCGCCTGCCGCTCCGCCCGGGCCTCTTCCCCCCCGCGGGGGGGCACTTGGGTTTGGAGGCGGCTCCTTATAAACTCTCCCAGCCCACCAAACC
>QGUH01000544.1 GCA_003242355.1 Pseudomonadota bacterium | reverse complement strand
GCGTTCGATTTTTTTAAACGGCATTCTCACGATCGCGCGGAGCCACGGCGTACCCGTCCAGATCCGGGCGTTCACCCGCGAAGAGCTCCTGCGGGCGGACGAGGTCTTTCTGACCGGCACCGCGGCGGAGGTGACGCCCGTGCGCGAGCTCGACGGCGTCCAGTTCCCGACGGGGAAGAAGACGGTCGGCGCGTTCTTCCAGAAGGCGTATCTGCGTGCAGTAACCGGAAAGAGCCCCGAATACGCGAGCTGGCTCACGCCCGTGTGAGCCTGGATTTCGCGCCGTCACCGACACACGGCGCGCCCCTCGCACTCACGCTTACAGATCGCCACGAACCGTGGCGTCCTCGGGAATACACCGTAGAGGGATCTCTACTCCGAGGGTTATAGTGTCGGAACATGGCCGTATCGTCGTCGAAGCTCGCGCGACTCGGGGGCGGCGCCCTGTTCGACGCGATCCGGATCGGAGCCAGCCGGTGCAACATCGGGCTCGCGCTCCTCTTCCTCGACGACGATCCGCCCGAGGTCGTCTTCCTCAACGAGTACCCCGCGGAGCTGCTCGGCTACTCGCACGAGGAGATGACCAACGTCGGCCTCTTTCGCCTGGCCACGCCCGAAGACGTGCCCACCTGGCAGCGGCAGGTCGCGCGACTGCGCGAGGGGGAGAGCCCACCGTCCCACTTCGAAACCACGCTGGTGAGCAAGAGTGGGACGCGCATTCCCGCGCAGCTCTCGCTCGCCGACATCGAACTCGACGGCGTGCGCGCCGTGGTCGTGTTCTTCAGCGACATCACCGAGCGCAAGGCGATCCAGGCGCGGCTGGCCGAAGCCGAACGGCTCACCGCCCTCGGCATGCTCTCGGCAGGCGTGGCGCACGAAATCAACAATCCCCTCGCCTACGTCCTTCTGAACCTCGAGTACGTCCGGCAACAGTTGCCGCAGATCGGCGCCGATCCGGAACGCCTCGAGGGCCTCCTGGGACACGTGCGGGACGCGTGCCACGGCGCCCAGCGGGTCGCGACCATCGTGCGCGATCTGCGCACCTTCGCTCGCCACGACGACGGCGCGCGCGCCACGATCGATCTATGCGACGTCGTCGAAGCCGCGATCAACATCGCCGGCAACACGCTCAAGCAGGCCGCGCGCATCGTCCGCGACTATCGCGATGGGACGTTCGTCCACGCCTCGGCGAGCCGGCTGGAACAGGTGTTCTTGAACCTGCTCCTGAACGCGGCCCAGGCGTTGCCCGGACGTCCCGAGCGCGACGAGATCCGAATTTACCTGGCGCGCGAAGGAGATCGGGTCGTCGCCGAAGTCACCGACACGGGCCCGGGGATCCCGCCGCACGCCGCGGCGCGCATCTTCGAGCCCTTCTTCACGACCAAACCCGTGGGCGTCGGAACGGGCCTCGGCTTGCCCATCTGCCGCAGCATCGTCACCGCTCACGGCGGCACCATCGATCTCGTTCCCCGTCCCGGTCCGGGCGCCACGTTCCGCATCACGCTGCCCGCCGCCGCCGACGCACGGCTCGTCACGCGCTTCGTGAGCAGCCATCCTCCGCCGACGGTCGGCCCCCGCGGTCGCCTCCTCGTGGTCGACGACGACGTGGCCGTCGGCAACACTCTGCGCCTCGTGCTCGAACGTGAGCACGACGTGCGCCTCGTGCGCAGCGCGGAAGAAGCCTTGCACGTGCTCGCGGAGGACGCGCGCTTCGACGCCATCGTCTGCGATCTGGTCATGCCGGGCATGGGCGGCATCGACCTTTACGAGGCCTTGCGCCGAATGCGCTCACCGCTCGCCGAGCGCATGATCTTCATGACCGGCGGTGCAGTGCTCCCCCGCACTCGAGAGCGCCTCGCTCGTTCCAAGAACCCGATTCTCGAGAAGCCGTTCGACGTCGCCGTCGTGCGCCGCGCGCTCGAGCGATTCGTTCCCGTGCTCGAAGCGGCTCCCTCGACCTCGGAGTGAAGCGGCTCGGAGCCGTCTTCGCGTCGGCACGCCGTGTGCAAATCCCTCCATCGCAAGAGCGCACGGAGGCACGCGTCATGCCCCAAGGATCCATTCAGGACGTCGGCCCTGCACCGAACCGCATCGAGGAACCCAAGCCGCCCTTTCCCAAGCAGCACCTCGACGGGACTGGAGCGGAGTACGAGCTCCGGCCCCGGCCACGTTACGATGCTTCCCGCTACCGCGCCGCGGGAAAGCTCGAAGGGAGGGTCGCCGTGATCACGGGCGGCGACTCCGGAATCGGACGTGCCGTCGCCGTGCTCTACGCGCGCGAAGGGGCGGACGTCGCCATCACCTACTTTTCGCACGATCGCGACGCCGAGGAGACGCGCGCTGCCGTCGAGGCCATCGGGCGGCGCTGCCTCGTGTTCAAAGGGGACGTGGGCAATCCCGAGTTCTGTCGCCAGTGCGTCGCAGAGATCGTCCGCGAGCTCGGTCACCTCGACATCGTGGTGAGCAACGCGGCCGTGCAGACCACCGTCCACGACCTCGAAGCGCTCACCCCGGAGCAACTCGAGCGTACGTTCCGCACGAACGTCTTCGGCTACATGTACCTCGTGCAGGCATGTCTGCCCCATCTCGGTCCCGGCAGCGCCATCATCGCCACGGGTTCGGAAACGGGGCTGTTCGGCTCGGGGCGGCTGCCCGACTATTCCGCCACGAAGGGCGCCATTCACGCGCTCACTCGGTCGCTCGCAGAGCGGCTGATCGAACGCGGCATTCGGGTCAATGCGGTCGCACCCGGGCCGGTGTGGACTCCGCTCAATCCCGCCGACCCCGGGCTCACTCCCGAGCAGGTCTCGCGATTCGGGGAGCGAACCGCGATGGGGCGCCCCGCACAGCCGGAAGAAATCGCGCCCGCCTACGTGTTCTTCGCCTCTGCCGCAGACTCGAGCTTCGTCACCGGCCAAATTCTCGCGGAGCTCGGAGGCGTGAATCCGTAAAGTCGCAGCAAGGCGTCGGAGCACTCGCGGGGCTGGTTGCTTCCCGTCCGCCCGCATCCCTGCCCATCAGGCGGCGTCTACACCGCTGCCCATCGATAGCGGGAGCGACTCTCGGCCGCTTCGCCGGCGTGTGCTCCGCGGCGACGAGCCGTTCTCCGTCGCCCCAACACCCTTGTTCGAGAGGACTCCTCTCTATCGAGAGACTGCGGTGTCGCTGCAAGGGGGACGGCAGAGCGCGATAGGATGCGCCGATCGTTAGGCGGCAGCGGTTCGCGCATACGATGGAGTGCGCCCGCTCGGGAGCTGAGCTGCGGTTTTCCACGCGAGATGGTGAGGCGGAACGGAGTGCGTGGTCGTCCGCCCTCCCACACGGGCACCGTGCGAGGGCCGAACGCGAGCGCCTCTCGTCATTTACAACCGCGACGACATCGACTCTCATACAGGGAGTCTCGCCGGGTGGGTTGTACGCCGGACGAGCCAGGAGCAGCACGATGGATCTCGTCCCGCAAAAGGTCGATGTTCTCGAGCCCCAGTCCGTCGAACGCGTGCAGGAAAAGCCGGCGCGTCGCGACCTGCCGTTTCGATTCACGGGCTCCGCGTCGGAGTACTTCCGCATCTGGATCGTGAACACGCTGCTCACGATCGTTACCCTCGGCATCTATTCCGCCTGGGCCAAGGTGCGCAACCGGCAATACTTCTACCGGCACACGTTCGTAGACGGCTCGAGCTTCGAGTACCTGGCCGATCCCATCAAGATCCTGAAGGGGCGACTCGTCGTCGCCGCGGTCCTCGGCGCGATCGCGGCGTCTCAGTACTATTCGCCTCCTCTCTACGTCGGGCTCATCGTGCTCGCGTTACTGGCGACGCCGTGGGCGGTCGTCCGAGGCATGGCGTTCAACGCGCGCAATACTTCCTTCCGCAACGTTCGGTTC
>QGUH01000543.1 GCA_003242355.1 Pseudomonadota bacterium | reverse complement strand
TTTATAAAGCAAGGCGGGGGACACGACAAAAAGCTTCGCGGCTTGCACCCGCAGGGGGAAGGCCAGGGCCGAGGCGCTCGAGCGCGGTCACACCGTGACGGGCATCGCCCGCCATCCGTCTCGCATCGACACCGCGGTACGACTCCGGCCCGTGCAGGCCGACGCGACGAAAGCCGACGAGCTCGCACGCGCCATCGAAGGACACGACGCCGTGATCAGCGCGATCGGTCCCGCCCCGGGAGAGCCTGCATCGGTCGTCCTCGACGGCACGCTCGGCATCGCCGCGGCCTGCATGCGCGCGAACGTGCGGCGCGTGCTCGTCGTGGGCGGCGCCGGCAGCCTCGCCGTGGAGCCGGGCATCGAGCTGCTCGCCACGCCCGAGTTTCCGGCGGAGTGGAAGCCCATCGCGCTCGCCCACCGCGAAGCGCTCGAGCTCTGGCGCAAGGTAAAGGAGCTCGACTGGACGTACGTGAGCCCCGCGGCACTCATCGAGCCGGGCGAGCGCACCGGGCGCTACCGCGTGGGTCACGACGCGCTGCTGGTGGACGCGCGCGGTCAGAGTCGCATTTCGGCAGAGGACTACGCCGTCGGTTTGCTCGACGTGCTCGAGCAGGGCTCGCATGTTCACGAGCGCATCACCCTCGCGTATTGAGCGCGGTGCGATCACGCGGGGCGTCCGCGCCGGCATGGCCGGCGCGCTCGCGCTCTCTCTGAACGACGCGCTCGAACGCGCTCTCCTCGGACGCCCACCGGTGTACGCGCCCGCTCGCATCGCGGCGCGACTCGCGGGGCGTCCCTGCGTTCCCGGGAGCCGAGCTGGGATGGCGCTGCGTTTTCCCTATGCCGCATTGATCGGCTCGGCGCTCGGTGCATCGCGACGCTGGCTCCCGGCCCGGCCGCTTTACGCGGGCGCGGTCCTCGGCGCTGCCGTGGGCGCCTTCGAGCTCGCGGTGCTCCCTGCCGTCGGCGCGACGCCCTCTCCGCGCACGTGGACTCGGGCGGAGCGCGCCCTGTTCCTCGTGCACACCCTCGTCTTCGGCCTGGTCACGGCCGCGGCGCACGAGGCGTGATATCGTTCCACGGCCCTCGACCCATCAGCGTCGCGCCGACGCCGGTGCGCAGAGGTCACGCTTCTCTCGTGCGGGGGAGACTTTCGAGACGAGGACGGTCCAACGCGTCCGCATTCGTGCCCGAACGGCGGCGTGACGTGCGGTGACGCCACGCCGCCGCGGCAAATCGTGGCGTTCGGGTGTCAGCCGCCGTGGTACACGGCTTCGATGTTGTGCCCGTCGGGGTCGAGCACGAACGCCCCGTAGTACTTGGGATGATACTGCGGGCGAAGCCCAGGAGAGCCGTTGTCCCGCCCTCCGGCAGCGAGCGCCGCCTTGTAGAACGAGTCGACTTCCTCGCGATTGCGCGCCGCGATCGCCACGTGGACCTTCTGAATCTCCTTGGGATTGCCCGGCTCCGCGCTGAACCAGAGCTCCGGCTTGCCGTCGCGACCGAACCCCCCAACGGGCCCGAACTCACGGATGAGCGTGATCCCGAGCGGCGCGAGCGCCTTCTCGTAGAACGCCTTCGCGCGGACGTAATCACTCACCCGAATGCCCACGTGATCGATGATGGTCATCTGCTGCGACTCTCCCTCGAAGGCTTCGCATTGTACGTGAATCTGGCTCGGCCACGACCCTCCCCGCACCAACTGCCCCTCGGCGTGCCGCGACGCGCCCCACGGAGCCGAGCCTGGAACCGCGCCTCATCAAGCCGGATCCTCGCCCGCCCGAGCCAGGCGACGCGCCCCTCCACGGAGCCGAGCCTGGAATCGGCCGTGGCGCCATCAGCGTCACTCCGTTGCGTCGCGGCGTCGCCTCCCTCTCGGCGGCGACGCCGCTTTTCGAAGCACCAGCCGCGGCGTATCGACGCCGAGCTCCTCGGCGGCTTTGCCTCCCGTTCGGGCGGCTAACCGTTCGTCGCTCTAGCGCCGGCGTGACGCCGTCAGCGGTGGCTCACTCCATTGCTTCGTCGGCGGCGTCGCCGGCCGACTCGGCGGCATCGCCCGCCTCTTCGGCCGCGTCACCAGCAGCGTCGGCGGCATCCCCCGCCGCCTCGTCCACCGCTTCACCCGCTTCCTCGGCGGCGCCCTCGGGATGATCCGCGGGCGGCGTGGACCCACCGCAGGCGACGGCCAAACCACCGAGAAGGAGCGACGAGACGAGAGCGAGTTTCGAGAGCTGGATCATGAGTAGGTGTCCTTTCGAGATCGTACCAGGCCGCCTCTACACGGCCCCTCCTGCGCGAACTTTAGGCCCGTGGGGGCCTTCGGCGCCTCTGCAATGAGCATGCCACGAGGGCACGCCGTATTCATTCACGAGCGCCAACTCGACAGTGCGAAAACGGCCCTGCATCCCATCCCGGCCCGACGGAACGAAAGCGCGAGCTCGACCGAAAGTCCGCGACCTCGACCGGCAGACGCTCCCCGAATGCAGCGGTCGCCCGCGAATTTCGCGGCGCACCACCTTGCCGGGATGGCCGCCACGCCTTAGTAGGCACGAGGACCCCACGCGCCGAAGTCACGGAAGCAGCAAGGCTCACCCGTGCAGTGCTCGGCTCCGTGCTTCGCGTTCAGGCGACTTTGCTCATGAACAGACACCGACTTTCGTCCCCGTTTCGATTCGTCGCGCCTCGACGCACCCTGCTGCTCCTCATGGCCCTCGTGCTGGCCCTTATGGCCCCGGGCTGTGGCTACAACGAAGTCGTCGAACGCGACGAGGACGTGAAAGCGGCTTGGGCCGAAGTGCAGAACCAGTACAAGCGGCGGGCCGACCTCGTGCCGAATCTCGTGAAGGTCGTGCAGGGCGCCGCGAACTTCGAGAAAGAAACGCTCCAGCAGGTCATCGAGGCCCGTTCGAAGGCAACCAGCATCCAGGTCGACAGCTCGATCGTGGACGACCCGCAACGGTTGCAGCAGTTCAATCAGGCGCAACAGCAGCTCGGCGGTGCGCTCTCGCGCCTCCTCGTCGTGGCCGAGCGCTATCCGGAGCTCAAGGCGAGCGCGCAGTTCCGCGATCTGCAATCGCAGATCGAAGGCACCGAGAATCGCATCGCGGTTGCGCGCAAGCGCTATATCGAGGCCGTGGCCGAGTACAACAAGGTCGTCCTGCGCTTCCCGACCAGCATCGGCGCGCGTCTGCGCAACATGAACGTCCGGCCCACGTTCGAAGCCTCGCCCGAGCTCGAGAAGCCTCCGGAGATCAACCTCTGAGATGAGTTTTCTGCCGAGCCCGGCGCGCGTCTGGCTCCTTCTCGGCGCGCTCCTCTTCATCGGGTTGCTCCCTGCGGTCGCGCGCGCGCTCGAAGTGCCGCCACTGCGTGGGCGCATCACCGATCTCGCCGAGATCGTTCCGCCCGACGCCGAGCAGCGCATCACGCAGAAGCTCCTCGGCCACGAGCAGGCCACCGGTCAGCAGTTCGCGGTTCTGACCATTCCGAGTCTCGAGGGCGATCCGATCGAGGACTTTTCGATTCGGGTGGTCGAGAAGTGGCAGCTCGGGACGAAGGGCAAGGACGACGGGCTGCTCCTCTTGGTCGCTCGCGACGACCGCAAAGTGCGCATCGAGGTCGGCTATGGCCTCGAAGGCACCATCACCGACGCCCTCTCGTCCCGGGTGATTCGCGAGGTGATCACGCCCGAGTTCCGGCGCGGCAACTTCGCCGGAGGGATCGAGGCGGGTCTCGACGTGTTGATGAAAGCCGCGGGGGGCAGCGGGGGAGCCCCGCCCCCGCCCCCCCGCACAAGGCGCCGCGGGCACGGCGGGTACCTGGTGCCGCCTTCGTGTGCCTTTTTTTTCTTTTTCTTTCTTCGTGGCCCCCCGCTCTTCCCGCGCCTTT
>QGUH01000542.1 GCA_003242355.1 Pseudomonadota bacterium | reverse complement strand
TGTGGTGCCCCGCTGCCACTGCGGCAGGGGGGTTGCTCGTGGCGATGGAAGGAATCCCCGATCCCTCGAACGGGAGCGGGTTGGTCGGGCATGCCGATCCGCTCGCGTTCTCAGCGGCGCTCGTGCGCGCGCGGCCCGAGCCGGCGCCCGCCGTGCGTGCGGAGCGCCGGCGCTTCGCACGTGCCTTCGAGCTGGCGGACGCCGCGTGCTTTCGCGCCGTAGCCGAAGCGCGCGACGCCGAGCTCGGCGAGGCCGACGCGGTCCGCATCGCCATCGGGTGCCTGCCCGACGACGGCTTGCTCGGTATCGGCAACAGCCTTTCGATCCGAAACGTCGACGTGTTCGTGCCGCCCCGGCCCGGGCGCATTCGCGTCTGGTCCCAGCGCGGGTTGAGCGGCATCGACGGGCTCGTTTCCGGTGCTGCCGGCGCGGCCGTGCGCGCACGCGTCCCGAGCGTGTGCCTGCTCGGCGACGTCAGTTTCCTCCACGACGTCGGCGGTCTCGCGGCGGCTCGAAACGTCGAGACACCGCTCGCGCTCGTCGTGGTCGACAACGGCGGCGGTCGCATCTTCGAGCACCTGCCGCTCGAGCCGTGGCTCCGTACGCATCCGGAGAGCGCCCGGTTCTGGATCACGCCCCAGTCGTTCGAGCTCGGGCACGCGGCGCACCTGTACGGACTGCCCTACGCGGAAGCCGAGACCGCTGCCCAACTGCTCGACACGGTCACCGAGGCGCTCGCGCGCCCGGGGTGCACCGTGATTCGCGCCAAAGTACGTCCCGACAGCGCCCGGACGGCGCGCGCCCGGATCGCGGCCGCGCTCGCCGCGGCCCTCGAAGTCCAAAGCCCTCCCCCATGAATCGCCTGCTCCTCTTGCACGGCTTCACCGGTACGCCGGGCGCTTGGGATCCCGTCCTCGCGGCAGTGCCCCCGAGCGTGTCCGTGCTGCGCCCCTACCTGGTCGGGCACGGCACGCCCGCAACCGCCCTCGACGTGAACAGCTTCGAGGCGGAAGTGGACCGACTCGCGCGCCTGCTCGCGCGCGACGCGACTCCGTCCACGCGCACGCTGGTCGCGGGCTACTCCTTCGGCGCGCGGCTCGCCGCCGGCCTGTGCGTGCGCCACCCGCAAGCCGTCTCCGGCGCGTTGTGGATCTCGGGCAGCGTGGGACTTCCGACCGAAGACGAGCGCGCGGCGCGGCGGGACGCGGACGCGCGCTGGATCGAGCTGCTCGAACAGCGCGGACTCGAGGCGTTCATCGAGCGTTGGGAGCGGCAACCGCTCTTCGCCACGCAGTCGCTGCTGCCGCCCGAGCGTCGCGCCGAAGAGCGCGCCCGACGCCGCGCACACACCGCTCGAGGGCTCGCCCACGCGCTCGCCGTAGCCGGGCTCGGGCGCATGCCCGACTACTTGCCGGAGCTGCACCGCGTGCGCGTTCCGGTGACGCTGCTCGTAGGATCGCTCGACACGCGCTTCGTGGCGCTCGCGCGCACCATCGCGGCCGAGCTACCGAGCGCGCAGCTGACGGAGCTGCCCGAGACCGGGCACAATCTGCTGCTCGAGCGCCCCGACCAGGTGGCGGACGCCATCGTGAACGCGCTCGGCGCGTGAAACCGGGTCGTCATCCGCCATGAGCCGAACCGAAGCCGTCGATGTCAGCCGCCCCCTCGCGCCCTCCGTGCGTCCGGGCTCGCTCGCTGCCTGGGTGCTCGCCGCCCGTCCGGCGACGCTCGCCGCGGCGCTCGCCCCGGTTGCCGTCGGGAGCGCCTGCGCGGTCGCGCAGGGCACGTTCCGCGTGGGCCCCGCCGTTGCTGTGGCGCTCGGCGCTCTGCTCTTGCAAGTGGGCGCGAACTTCGCGAACGACGTGTTCGACTACGAGAAGGGCGCCGACACCGCCGAGCGCCTCGGGCCCACGCGCGCCGTGCAAGCGGGTCTCATCGAGCCTCGAGCCGTTCGTCGCGGCATGTGGCTCGTGTTCGGCCTCGCGGTGCTCGTCGGCATCTATCTCACGATCGAGGCAGGGCCCGCCATCGTCGCCGTCGGCGTGCTGTCGATCCTCGCCGCCATCGCGTACACCGGAGGGCCGTATCCGCTCGGGTATCACGGGCTCGGCGACGTCTTCGTCTTTCTGTTCTTCGGCGTCGTGGCGGTCACGGGCAGCGCGTTCGTGCACGCGCGCGAGCTCTCGTGGCTCGCCTTCCTCGCGTCGCTGCCCATGGGCGCGCTCTCGACGGCGATCCTCGTCGTGAACAATCTCCGGGATCGGGAAACGGACGCGCGCGCCGGCAAGCGCACGCTCGCGGTACGGCTCGGCCGTCGCGGCGCGCTCTTCGAATACGGGCTCTTGCTCGCGCTCGCCTACGCAGTCCCGATCGGGCTCGTCGTCTCCGGCGTGCTCGGAACGACGGCGCTCCTGCCGCTCCTCACGGCGCCCCTGGGCGTGCACCTCGTTCTCCGGCTCGCGCGCGAAGAAGGCCGCGCGCTCAACGTGCGCCTCGTGCAAACGGCGCGACTGCTGCTCGTCTTCGGCGTCTCGTTCGCGGTGGGCATCGCCCTCGATGCCCCATGACGCTGCGCCTGCGCCTCGAGCGTTACCGAGTGCCGCTCGCCGGCGCGTTCCACACGGCGCGCTTCGCGTTCGCCGAACGGCGCGGCGCCCTTCTCACCCTGGAGGATGACGACGGCCGGCGCGGCCGCGGAGAAGCCGCGCCCCTGCCCGACTATTCCGACGACGACCTCGCGCAGGCGGAAGCGGCGCTCACCGAGCTCGAGCTTTCGCGCGTGCCTCCCGCCTCCGATCGCGACGCGCTCGGCCGCTTCCTGGATGCGCACCCGGTCAGCCGGGTTCCGAGCGCCCGTTCGGCGCTCGAATCCGCGCTGCTCGAGCTCGAGGCGCTGCAGCGCGGCCTTCCGGTTCATCGCCTGCTCGCGGAGCCCGAGGGCTCTGCTCCGTCGACGCGTCCGCTGTCGGCGCTCGTTGCGTCCACCTCGCGCGAGGCGATCGAAGCGAGCGTTGCGCGCGCGCTCGCCGCGGGGTTCACCACGGTGAAGCTCAAGGTGGGCAAACCCGGAGCTTTCGACGAGGAGCTCGCCCTGCTTCGAGCGCTCCGGCGCGCGCACGGCGCGGCGCTCCGTCTGCGCCTCGACGTCAACGGATGCTTCGCGCCGAACGAAGCGGCCGCAAAGCTCCGCGCGCTCGCCGAGCTCCAGCCCGAGCTCGTCGAAGATCCGCTGCCGCGCGGAGCGCCGCTGCTCGAGGCGCCGCCGGTCCCCATCGCGCTCGACGAAGCGCTGCGCGACCCATTGCCGCCGTTCACCGCGCTTCGCGAGCGTCATGGCGTCGTCGCGATCCTGCTCAAGCCGACGGTGCTCGGGGGCCCGCTCACCTGTCGTTCCCGCGCGCGCTCCGCACGGGCGGCCGGAATCGCAGCGATCGTCTCGCACACCTTCGAAGGGCCCGTCGGATACGCCGCGGCGTGCGAGCTTTCCCTCGCGCTGCCCGAAACACGGTTTGCGGAAGGGCTCGCGCCGCACTCGGGCCTTTCGGCTTGGGGAACCCAGCCCGCCGCGCTCTCCGGAGCCCGGCTCGTCGCACACGAAGCGCCGGGGCTCGGCCTGCCCTCGCTCCGCATCCCCGCGTCATGACGCTCGACGTGTTCTCGATTGCCGCGGCCGTGCCCGATCGGGTGGCGCTCGTCACGCCGGAGCGCTCGTTCACGTACGGCGAGCTGGCCGAGCGCGCCGAGGACGCCGCGCGATCCTTGGCGCTGCTCGGAGCCCTGCCCGGACAGCAGCCAGTCGCGTGCGTGCTGCGCCCGACGGTGACGAGCCTCGCACCACTGCTCGCCCTCGTCGCGCACGCGACTGGCTGCTGTCCGGGCAGGGCTCCGAGC
>QGUH01000541.1 GCA_003242355.1 Pseudomonadota bacterium | reverse complement strand
TCGGGACGATTCAAGATGCGGATGGTCGTGGAGCTCGCCGAAAGCCGCGCGTTGCGTAAGCTTCGAGGACTCCGAGACGGGACTGGGCTCACCGCGAATCTCCCCCCTCCGAAACGACGACACGGATCGGTTCCTTTACGGATCCCACGGGTAGGTGGCGAATTCTCTCCAGCAGGCCCGCCGAGACCTCGTGGCCACGGCGGATGAGGAGCACTCCGGAACGGGAGACCAGGTCGTCGGCGAACACCATTCCGAGACGGAGCTCTCGGATCGAGATCTCGCGGGTGACGAGCTCCGCACGGCGCTGGAGCACGCGACGGAGCGCGTCGAGCACCCGCGGGGCGTGATCGGGGCGCGTCCCGAGCTCGGCGACGGCGACTTCGGGGGCGAGCCCTCGGGCCTCGAGCTCCTCGAGCTCGGACAGCGTTCGGAGAATGTCGGCGCCGAGCGGCGCGGCGTCGCGCGACGTCGTGGCGTTGGGTTTCAGAGCCGCGATCGTGCGCGCGACGCCCTCGAGGCGCGGAATGTGCGAGATGAGCGACGCGCTCACCGCAGGCACCCCGTCCACGAGCCGTTGCTCGTCGGGACCGAGCGGCGCGCCGCTGAAGAGCTTCTCCGCGATCTCCGGAGGAAGCGTCACCGCTCCGACCTGGCTCAGCATCGCTGCGACCTCGATTTCCCAAAGGTCGCGGATGCCGAGCTCGGACGCGACGGCGCTCGCCAGGGCTTTCATGCGCGCGGCGCGTCCCATCGCGTGAGGGCTCATCAGCGCGAGCAGATCGGTCAGGGTGCGGACGGCGCCACGCAGCGTCTGATCGAGCAAGGTGCGTTCGGCCGTGATCAGCCGGTGCTGCTCGGCGGCCGCCTCGACCGCGCGGAGCAGCGTGGGCGGAGGACACGGCTTCGTCAGAAAGCGGAAGATCTGACCTTCGTTGACGGCGGCGACGGCCGCGTCGAGGTCGGCGCGGCCCGTCAACAGCACACGCACCGCATCGGGTCGGAGCTCGCGCGCGCGGGCGAGGAACTCGGCGCCATCCATGCGGGGCATGCGCATGTCCGAAATCACGACGGCGACGTCCTCGTTCTCGCGCAGCCACTCGAGCGCCGACATTCCCGTCGTCTCGCCGACGACCACGAAGCGCTTGCGCAGGCTGAGCGAGAGACCGTCGAGCACGTGCGGCTCGTCGTCCACGCAGAGGACTTTGGGGCGCGCGTTCATTTCTGGACTTCGGCGAACGAGGTGTTCAGCTGACAGGCGCGGAGGATGGCCGCGCTCAGCGTCCGGGGATCGCACGGCTTCTGGAGGAACTCGTGGGCGACCGTGCAGGCGCGGGCGACGAGGTCCGGATCGGCGTGGCCGGACAGGACGAGGCGCGCCGCCTGGGGCTGGCGTTCCTTCACGATCGATAGGAGGGTCGCGCCGTCGATGCCCGGCATGCGCATGTCGGAGACGACGGCGTGGAACTGCACGCGGTCGAGCTCGACGAGCGCTGCCTCCGGGCCCAGCGCGAACACCATCACCCATTCACGGCGGAAACGGCGGAGTACGTCGCGAAGGCCGTTCAAAACTGCCGGCTCGTCGTCAACGAAGAGGACCGTGAGCTTCTCTTCGTTCACGCTGCCCTCGCCGACTCCTGGGTCGGCCCGTCGATGGGAAGCCGAATGACGAACGTCGTGCCCTGTCCGAGCTCCGAATGGAGCGAGAGCGAGCCGCCGTGCTTCTCGACGACGACCGAGCGCGCGATCGCGAGCCCTTGTCCGGTGCCTTTACCCACGGGTTTCGTGGTGAAGAACGGTTCGAAGATGCGGTCGCGAACGTGCTCGGCGATGCCGGTGCCCGTATCCGCGATCGAGATGAACGCGTTCGACCCTTCCCGCCAGGTTTTGATGGAGATGCGCCCTTTTTCGGTGGTGCCTGCCACCACGTCGGCGATGGCGTGCGCCGCGTTCACGATGATGTTCAGGATGACCTGGTTGATCTCGCCGACGCGACAGAGCACCTCCGGCAGCTCGCCGAACTCGGTCTCCACGTCCGCGACGTATTTGTATTCGTTGCGGGCGATGGTCAGTGTCGTGGTGATGCAGTGGTTCAGATCGGCGCGCGTCATCGCCGTTTGATTCGGATGGGCGAACTCCTTCATGGAGCGTACGATGGCGGCGACGCGGCCGAGCCCTTCCAGCGAGCGCGCGACGGCCTTGGGCACGTTCGTCACGAGGTACTCGAGATCCACCTCGTCCTCGAGGCGAGCGACGTCCTGGGCGAGCTCCGCCGGGACATGTCCCTGGGCCACGGCTTCACGAAGCGCGCGATAGCGCGCGATCAGCACTTTGAGATCGTTCCAGGCGTCTCGCACGAAGTGGACGCTGTCGCTGACGAACTGGACGGGCGTGTTGATCTCGTGGGCGACGCCCGCGGCGAGTCGCCCGACCGACTCGAGCCGTTGCGCTTGCTGCAGCTCGGTCTCGAGCCGCTTCTGAGCGGTGACGTCGGTCGACAGCGCGAGCAGCATTCGCCGTTCGGGCGGCCCAGCGGCGTTGACGGTGTGCCGGACCCAGATCACGCGTCGATCGCGCGTGAGCAAGCGGGCCTCGAACACGGTGGGGTCGCCGGTTTCGAGCACGCGGGAAAGCTCGCCGAGCACGCGTGCGGCGTCCTCGGGGACGAGGCGCGCGGAGAGAAACCCCGGTTCGAGCCACGCGTCGCGCGGGAATCCGAGGAGCGCCTCTGCTTGCGGGCCGACGTACGTGAAGCGCAGGTCCGGTCCCATTTCCCAGGGGACGGCTCGGGTGGATTCCACGAGCGCTCGATACCGATCCCGGCTGGCCTCGAGAGCGCGCGCGGAACGCTGGAGCGCGTCGTACTGCCGGGAGAGGTCGCGGAGCTTTGCGCGGGTACGAAAGAGGGCGCGCGCGGAGAAGGCGGCCGCGGAGGCGGCGAGGGCTGGCGCGAGGAGTGCAGCGACCACCGTCATGGGAGATTTGCGGGCGTTCCGGGCGACGACGCGTCACCGCTCGGAGCCGGCGGGCGATTCGGGGTGTCGGGCTCGTCGCGAAGGAGGACGACGTCGACGCGGCGATTCTTCTGTCGCCCTTCGTCCGTGTCGTTGCCCGCTACCGGGCGTCGGTCGGCGTATCCGACGATGCTGAGCCGCGATTCGGGAACCCCGGCGTTCGAGAGATAGCGCAGCATGGAAGCGGCACGGGCGGCAGAGAGCTCCCAGTTCGAGGGGTACACGATGTTCTGGATGGGGCGCGTGTCGGTGTGGCCTTCGATTCGCACGTCGTTCGGAACCTCGAGAATCAGCTTGGCGACGGCCTCGAGATCGGACAGCCGCTCCGTCTTCAATACGGCCGACCCGGAGTCGAAATAGGCCGCGTCGTGCAGGCGGATGATGACGCCTTCCGGGCCATCGACGACCGACATCCGCCCACCTGCGATGCCCTCTCGCAGGATCTCCTGGATGCGGATCACGAGCTCGTGCTTGGGGAGCACCGGAGACTGGGAGACGATGCGCTCCTTCTCGAGCATCATGACGGGGCCGATCGGCGCTACCGGCGCGGTCGCCGGGTCCTCGAACAGCTGCCAGCGCGACGCGGCGCGCACCGACTCGGCGAAGCGTCCCATCTTGTTCTTATCGACCTGAGACACCGTGAACATCACGACGAAGAACGCGAAGAGCAGCGTGATGAAGTCGGCGTACGAGATGAGCCACCGCTCGTGGTTCTGGTTGTCCTCGCGCTTGCGTCGCCGCGCCACGCCGTTCTCGCTCCCGGGCTACGTGGCCTCAACCGGCCTCGGCGGGAACGCCCTCCTTGTGGGGTTCGGGGGGTGTTGGCACGCCGTGGGTCTGGGGCGGGCCAGACTCTACGAGTGTTCCTCCACCCACATGGGGTTTTG
>QGUH01000540.1 GCA_003242355.1 Pseudomonadota bacterium | reverse complement strand
GTCGGCGGGGGCTTGGCCGGGTCGGGGGGGGCTTTCGCGGGGCGCGGCGAGACCGCTCGGATCCCGCGCGGTGCTGCGCACTTCTTCGGGGCAGTCGAGCGGCTCCGGACGCGGATGGCGGCGTCCGCGGCGCAGAAAGTCGTGTGCCGCATTCGTCGCGAGCATGCCGAGCCAGGTGCCGAACCGGGTGCCGCGATCCGGCGAGAAGCTGCGGAGCTTGTGCCGATCGCGCTGCAACAGCTCGAGGTACAGCGTTGCCTGGACCTCGCGCACGTCGTCGGGGCGCACGGAGCCGGCGCGCGACAGCACGCGCGTGATGCAGCCGAGGATCAGGCGCGCGTACCGGGTTTCGAGCTCGCGCCAGGCCTCGGCGCTTCCTTGGACGAGCGCGGCGACGAGCGCGCCGTCGTCGGCGGGCTCGGCAGTGGTTTCGGAAAGCGAGGCCGGGGGGTTCGTCGAAAGGAGCGTCGAGTTCATGGTCGGGGTTGCTCGCCCGAAGAGCACGCGGCGTGCCCGGTGCTACGCTCGTAAATTCGCGGGCTTACGAGGCGTAACCTCCGTTCGGGCGTCACGTGTGACGCTCACCCCTGTGACGCGTGGAGCTCGTTTTGCCTTTTGGGTGGGTGCTACGCGGCGGGCAGCGCCAATCTCCCTCGGCACGGCATGATACCGTGGGGGCATGCTCGGGCGGCTCAAGGCCCTGGCGCTGCTCACCTTTGCCCTGATCGTCACGGTGCTCCGTCGCTGGATCGGGCGCCGCCGCGACGGGATCGCGGCGTTCCGAGCCAACTACGACGCCGACGGTCTGCCGCCGGTCAGCGACGAAGAACGAAAAGTCATGCCCGGCTTTCAGCGCTGCATCGCGTGCGGTCTGTGTGACCGGGGCGAAGCCGAGCGCATCGCCGCTTCGGGCGGTGCTTATCGCGGGATCATGCCGCTCGTGCTGGCCGCCTCGCGCAGCATGCCGGACTTCCGCGCGGCCGCGTACAGCTTCTCGTTCGTGCCCGACTCGGTGCTCGCGGAGCGGGAAGCGATTTGTCCGACGCAGGTGCCGATGCGCGCGATCGCGGCGTTCGTTCGGGCCAAGGCCGACGCCGTGGGCGGTCCGCTGCCACTGCCGCCGCGCATTTCGTCCCTGCGGCCGCCGTCCGCCGAGAGCCCGACCGAGATCCCACCGAAGTAGTGGAGCCTCCGCGTGCGGGCGAGTCGGCGGGCAGGCTCAGCGCACGAGCACGAGCTTCGGGGCGACGGCAAAAGCGGCGACGTGGCCGCTCTCCTCGGCGATGTAGACGCCACAGCGATCGTCCACGCGCACCAGGTCGGGAACGAGATCGCTCGGGACGCAGCCGAGGATCTCCCCATCGCGGGGACGGACGACGTGGACGCGGTGCTGCGGGACGAACAGGGCGCCGTTGCGCAGCACGGGCTCGAGGCGACGCGGCTTGTCGGCTTCGACGTGGCGCGCGAACACGTGCGTGTAGCGAATGGAGCCCGACCCGGCCTCGATGCAGAGCAGGACGCCGGCGGCGGAGTTGGCGAGGACGAGATCGTCCACGCCCAGCCAGGCCGTGGTGGGCGACAGCAGGCCGGGCTCGTGCCGGAAGACGGACTTTCCGGTTTCGCGATCGAAGGCGAGCACGCCTGCGCCGCGGCGATCCTTGACGGGAACGAGGACGCGGTGGGTCGTGACGAGCGGCACCTGTCCGGGGACGGGACGCTCCTCGAGCTCGACGGACCAGCGCAACGCGCCGGTCCACAGATCCACGTGGAACAGCTTGCAGGGACCGATGGGACCTCCCGCGAGGGCGAACGCGCCGTCCTTGTCCACGGCGAGCGCGCCCGAGAAGGGGAGCCGATCGCGCAGGCGCCAGACGACGTCTCCGGTGGCCACGTCGAGCGCGACGACGGCTGAATCGCCCCCTGCCAGCAGCAACAGGCGACCCGCACGCCGCATGCGGTAGCTCACGGGGCGCCGCGCGCTGTAGCGCCAGCGCACCTCGCCCGTCACGAGGTCGACGGCAGTCACCGATCGATCGCCTTCGCACATCACGAGCAGACGGGGCAGGCCGGGGGCGTGCACGAGCGCCCCGGAAACGCCGCCGGCGGCGCGCGGTCGCAGGCGCGTCGAAAAGCGGTTTTCGCCACTCTCGAGCTCGACGAGCTCGAGGCGGCCATCGGCGTAGAAGCGCGCGATGCCGAGCGGCGTCGCGACCGAGCCGACGGGAGAGCCCGGCACGCGCCAGAGGACGCGGCCGCTGCTGCTATCGAGGCACAGCGTCTCGCGCTGCGCCCCGAGCACCATGCGCGGCCCGCAGTGGAACGTCGCCGCGAGGTCGATGCCGGGAACCGTCGCGACCCAACGCGGCTGAAAGCGCATCTTGCCGCCGCGATCCCAGATCGCGGGCTCGGGTCGGGAACGCGTGATCCCGAATGCGCGATACGTATCCGGCTCGGGATTGGTGACGGAGTCCTCGGCGAGCAAGTCGGCGAGGCTGCTTTCGAGCTGCTCGGCCTGCCCGACGAGCGCGGTGAGCCGGAGATTGCGCGCTTGCTCCGGATCGGCTTCGAGGAACGCCGCAGCCAGGGCGCGCGCGAAACGCGCCGTCGACGTGACGAAGCTCGCTGGCGGAATTTCGGGAAGCGTGACCCCCTCGTGGTCGCGGTTCGCGTCCCGTCCGGCGAGCGTGACGGAGAGGGGGCCCTGCGGCGTGCGCTGCACGGCGAGCTGAACACCGCCGACGCTCACGCGCCGGAACAGGGCGCGGCCGGCGCGCGTCGCTTCCAGCACGTCTTCGGCGAGCGCCGCGAGGCGCTCGGCCACCAGAAACGGGTGCACGCCGTCGAGGCGCACGCTGCGCCCGCGCGCCGTGGCGGCGAGGGAGCCCACCGCGAGCAGCGCGTGCAGATCGGCGCGCTCCACCTCCGTGCTCGGACCGCGGCGCGCCGGGCGGCGACGGAGCCGGACCTCGGCGGAGAACCCGAAGAACCCGGCGACGCGCGGCGCGACGGGAACGCGCACCACCTCGAGCGGGCGCCGCCCGTAGCTCGGCCAGGGCGCGGCGAGCAGCCGCTCGGCGCTCTCGAGCGCCGCTCCCACTCGCCCGGTGGTCGCCCTTTCGCGCGCATCCGCGAGCGCGCGCACGAGCGCGGCGCGCAGCGCCACGAGCTCGACCCGGCGCTCGTGAACGGCCACCTGAGCGAACGGCGCGACGCGATACACGCTGACGAGGACGTCGCCGCCGTCGGCCTCGAGCCCGATCTCCCACGCTTCGTCATCGACGTAGAGCGGAATCGTGGTGCGATCGTGCTTGCCCCGGCTGATCGCCGCGACGGCGTGGCCGAGGTCCGACAGCACGGAGACGGTCTGCTGCTCGCCGAGTCGAGCCGTGATGTTGATCCCGTCCACCAGAACGTCGAACTGCGCGGGCAGCGGCGACGGATCGACGGGGCGGAGGGCTTTCGGACGGGGGCGGAGGACGACCTCGATCGCTGACATCGATGATGTGAGCGTACGTGGGCATCGCGCGCCCACCCCACTTTTGCGGCACGATCGCGGAAGAGTGGACAGCGGGCGGCTCGCCGAGTAGCCCACCCCCGACCGCGTGATTTCCGCTGCTTGCGAGCGCGAAACGCGGGTCCGAAAGCGCGTGAATCCTTCGAGCTCGGAGCCGGCCCCGACCGCCCGTCGAACGCCGACGGCGCTCGCGGTCGTGCTCGGGGTGCTCGCCGCATCGGCGCCGATGGCGTGGCTTTGGGGGTTCACGGTGGACGACGCGCTGATCACGGCGCGGGTCGCCCATCACCTCGCCGTCGGCATCGGCTACCGCTTCAATGCAGACGGACCCGTCGTCGATGCGGTCACGCCGCTCGGCTTTGCGTACCTGCTCGCGCCGTTCGCCAAGGC
>QGUH01000539.1 GCA_003242355.1 Pseudomonadota bacterium | reverse complement strand
CCGCGTTGGCGGCGCGGAAGGCGGGAACGCCCTCGAGCTCGGAGCGCCGGCCACTTATTTCGCACCGGTCGCGGCGCTTGCCGAAGCACTGCGTCTGCCGAGCGCGCCGTGCCATCAGCTCCTCGGCGCGTGCGCGTCGTCCACACTGGCGATCGGGCTCGGCGCCCGCTGGGTCGATGCCGGCTACGCGGACCTCGTCATCGCCGGCGGCTACGACGCCGTAAACCCTCTGGTTGCGCTCGGGTTCGAGGCGCTCGGCGCGCTGACCGGCGACGTACCGCGTCCCTTCCGAGCGGTGCGCGACGGAATGGCGTTGGGCGAGGGGGCGGGGCTGGTCGCGCTCGCCCCAGCGTCGCCGGAGCGTGTCGCACGCGGCCACGTGCTCGGGTTCGGCGCGAGCTCGGACGCCGTCCACGTGACCGCGCCCGATCGTTCGGGAGCGGGCCTCGTGCGTGCGGCGCGGCACGCGCTGGCGGATGCGGCGCTCGGCAGCGCCGACATCGACCTCGTGAACGCGCATGCGACGGCCACGCCGTACAACGACGCCGCCGAGGCGCGCGCGCTCGCGACGCTGTTCGGCGCGCGCCCCGTGCCCGTGCACGCATTCAAAGCCGTCGTCGGGCACACGCTCGGAGCCGCGGGCGTGCTCGAGACGCTCGCCGCCCTCTCGGCGCTCGAACAGGGGGTCGTTCCGGGGACACCCGGCGACGGACCCCTCGAGCCCGAGTTCAAGAACGCGCTGCCGACCGAGGCGCGCGCGGGACGACCCCGAGCGGCGCTCAAATGGTCGGCCGCCTTCGGCGGGCTCGACGTGGCGCTCGTCCTGGGCGGCCCCGAGTGGGGAGAAGGGCCGGGCCGGCGCCAGCGCGTTCCGGTGGCGCTCACGGCGGTTTCCGGCGCCGTGAGCGCAGAAGAGCTCGAAAGCGTCCAGCGGGTCGCCCGGCGTCCCGAGGTCGTGGAACGCGCAGACCCGGTGTCGGCGCTCGTCCTCACGGCCACGGCGCGCCTCCTTGCGAGCTCGGGCGTGGCGCTGGGCCCGGAGACGGCCGTGGTCGTGGGCACTGCGAGCGCCACCCTCGAGGTGGATGAGCGCTTCGATCGGCGACGGCGGGCAGGTCGCCCCGTGGAGCCGCGTCGCTTCCCCGCGACGTCGCCCAATCTCTCGGCTGGCCTCTGCTCGATTGCGTTCGGGCTGCACGGGCCGGCCCTGAGCGTCGGAACGGGCCCGGGAGCGTCCTGGGAAGCGCTTTTGGTCGCCCACGACCTCGTCGCTTGCGGCGACGTCGAGCGCGCGCTCGTCGTGGCCGTGGAAGACGTGGGGCCAGTCGTCGCCGACGTGTTCACGGCCGCCGGGCTGCCCATCCCCTCCCGGGGGGCGCGCGCCGTGTTGCTCGAGAGCGGCTCGGGAGGGACGCTCCTCGAGCGGCAGGTGATCGCCGAGCGGGCGTCGGGGCCGTGCTCGGCGGAGTGGCCGTTCGCCTGATCCGAAGGCCGAAGGCGCTTGCGGATCCTGGCCTCCCTCTTCTACCGTCCGCGGGAATCGTTTCGACCCCTGCGGCGTTGCTTCGCGGGGTCGTCGCCCCGCACCATGAAGCTCCGTTCCGTCCGTCTGCTGCCGTTCGCTGCCGCCGTCGTCTTTTCGTTCGGCTCCATCGGCTGCGCCACCCACTACCTGCCCAACACCGACGTGGAGGCGACGGAGCTGAATCGCCGCGTGATCGAGTTTTGTGAGGAGTATCGGCGCGCCGTGGAGCGACGCAACGTCCCCTTGCTCCTCAAGTTCGCCCACCCGAACTACTACGAGGACGGGGGCACGGTGAGCACGAGCGACGATCTCGACTACGCAGGTCTGCGCGAATACCTCGAGGGCCGTTTCAAGAAGACGAGCGCGATTCGCTACGAGATTCGCTATCGCGACGTGAAACCCGGCCGCAACAACACCATTTACGTGGATTACACGTACACGGCGAGCTTCAAGGTGCTGGGCCCCGACGGCGAAGAGGTCTGGAGGCGTTCGGTGGCCGACAATCGCCTCGAGCTCGTGCCGGAAGGCGAGTCGTTCCGCATTCTGTCCGGGATGTGAGCCGGCGCGCCGCGGCGCTGCCGAAGCGAGAGCGCGTTCCGCGCCCGACCTGAGCCGAGGCGCCGCGCTCGATCGAAGCCACGAGGCTACGCTCCGGCGCCCGAGCTGGCGCCGCACGCTCGGTGACCATCCCCGCGGTGGCGATCGAAGCCGCGAGACTGCGCTCCAGCACGCGCGCTCACGCTCGAAACGCGCGACTCCACCGCCTCAGAACTGGAAATCTTCGCTGATCTTGGCGATCTCGAACGACTCGCCGTGCGGACGAAGCAAAAACCCGATCTCGTCGGCGAAGAGGCGTGTCTTGCCAGCGTGGGCGATGCCGAGCCGAACTCGGACGAATACCTCGTCGGGCTCGAGCCCTTCGGGCAGGTGACGAGTCGCGGCGAGCGTGAGCGCATCGCTGCCGCGGTACGTTTCGACATCGTGCTCGCGGTAGAGCGGTGCGGCGCGCAGCATCCCGTAGTCGTGCTGCGAGAACCGCGTGCGGAACGCCATGCGAGCGAGATGCCGTCCCGAGCTGGTCTCGAGCAGGGCCTGCTCGGCGAGCACCGCGTCGAGCGCTTCGGGTGACTCTTCGGTGACCGCTCGAAAGAACCGAGCCACCGTGTCCCGAGCGCGATCGAGCGGCACCGGCGCCGCGAGCACGACGAGCCCGCGCTCGCTCGAAGCGCGCCGCTCGGGCGAGGGCAGCCGCGGTACCGCCGCAGCCACGACGGCGGGTGCGCGCCGCACCCGCGGATACCGCTCGACGGGGTCCGCAGTCTTGAAACGCGCGGTGCTCCCCTGACAGCCGACGAGGAGGAGCGCCGCGAGCAGCGAGACGCGCCCTGCGTCCCTCAAATGGCCTCGATCTCGGGAGCCTTCACGCGCGAGAGCGTCACGATCGAACGCCCCTCGACCGCCGTCCACCCCGGGGGCACGGCATCGAGCTCGGAAGCGATGATCGTAAAGTGCATGCTCTCGATACTCGGGATGCGCGCGCGGCGCGTCGCTTCCTCGCCGAGCAGCTCCTCGACGTCGAACTTTCCGCGCAGCACCCGGTAGGCCATCACCCCGTCCCGGTGCACGGCCATCATGGTCTCGCCGTTGGTGACCAGGATGTTGCCGCCGTTGGGGCCATGCCCCTCTTCCGCCGAGAGGCGATCGACGAGGGCAATCGAAGCGCGCAGCGCCGCCGCCACGTGCTCCGGCTCGACGTGCACCTCGTTCAGATGCCCCGCGTCATGCAAGAACGAGAGGAAGAGGTAGAAGAAGCACTCGCTGTCCGTCTCGCCCCGCACGTTACGGCGCAAGAACTCCGGTTGCGAGGCGAGCAGGCGTTCGCGCAGCCCTTCGAACCCGCCGATCGTGCCGGTCTGGGCGAACACCCACGAGCGGTACCGGAATGGGTGCGTGTTTTCGGTGCGCAGAGCGCCGATGCTCGCACGCCGTACGTGCCCGATGAGGACGTCCGTGCGGATGTCCTCGGCAGCCTCCGTGAGATCGATCACGTCGCGATCGTCGATGGGGCGGCGACGCAGGAGGATCTCACCCGCCTGGTAGAATCCGATGCCCCAGCCGAGCGGCTCGCCTTGTCGACGGATCGTCAGCACGTCGGCGTTCGACTTGAGCACGCGCGCTCCCAAGTCTGAGCGATTGCCGATGAAGCCGAACATGCGCGCCATCTCAACCAAAGGATAACGCCGTCTGCTTCATTCGGCACGCTGAAGTGCACGTGCGCCGCGTCTTTGTGCAGACCGCTGCGTGCGCCGGCCTTTGAGCCAGGTACGCCGGGGTGGTGTGTGACTGTCTCTAATAAAAATCTCGGAGCCCACGAACCGGTAT
>QGUH01000538.1 GCA_003242355.1 Pseudomonadota bacterium | reverse complement strand
TGGTATCTGTCTGAGGTTTTTTGTTTTTTTTTTCAAGCGAGAAGCGGGATACCGTATCTTGTGCCGTTTCGTGGGCTCGGGGATTGGTAAAAGAGACAGGAAGTCGGCGGGGCGGCGCTGCTCCGCGCCGCGACGCAGGAGCCGGCGAACGGTTGGCAAGGGCTCGACGCGGCGCTCGCGTCGATCGGCGACGCCCGCTCTGCGTTCGATCTGTTTTTGGAAGCGGCGCTCGCGTTCTACTTCGACGCCCCCGAGCGCGGGCTCGGGTTCACGACGCTCGATTTCGATCGCCCTCCGGCCACCAAGCGCCTCGAGGGTGGCTCGAGCGTGAGCGGGAGCATTCGGCCTTACGGACTCGTGTACGTCGTGCTCGATCCGGGCGTCGAGAGCGTTCGGGTGGAGGCCGCTCTGAATGGTCCCGCGCTCGTGGCGTGGCTCGCGACGGACACCGATCCGATCGAAGTGCGCGCGGTCGAGCTCGATACCGAGACGCCCATCGACGCACCGGGAACGGTCCTCGTGCTCACGTCGCCGGGCTCCGCCGGGTACGCCGTCACGGCGAGCTAGAGTGACGAACGGTTAGGAACGCGCCGAAACACGCGGAAAACAGGGTCGGACAGAGTGCCCGCGTGGGGAGGGCCCCGCCGAGTTCACCCAAGTTCACCTCGGCGGGGAGGGGCGGCGCGTGCCGCCCCTACGAAACAAGGCTAGAACGCCGATTGGTAAAACCGATCGGCGTTCTAGGCGCCCCGCGCGAGCGTCGGAGCAGAAGCGCGCCGCGATCCGTGGTAGCGCGAGGAGATGCTTCCGCTCTACCTGGCTCGAGACTTGACCGAAGCCCAGCTGCTCGTCGATCGCCTGGAGAGCGAGGGCATTTCCGTCTACGTGCGCAACGCCGCGCTGCAAGGAGCCATCGGCGAGTTGCCGACCACCCTGCGCCCCGAAGTGTGCCTGCTCGATCCACGGGACTTGTCACGCGCCACGGCCATCAAGGAAGAGTTCGAGGCGCGGCAGCGCACGCCCGTGACCGGAGAAGACCGGCGCTGTCCTGCTTGTGGAGAGCTCAGCCCTCCAAATTTCGAGCTCTGCTGGAGGTGCGGGGAACCGCTCTGAGCGAGCGGGCGGGATGCTCCGAGCGAATCTCGAGCGTCGGCGCGAGGCTGCGTTTCGCTTCGTTTCGTTGAGCGGCACGCGCGATTCGTGCTCACATCGCCCAACGGGGCGCTGCCCGTCGAGTCGGGCGGCGCTCGATCGATGAAGGTCTCCCAATCACCGTGCCGCGCCCTCGTGCTCGCGGTGGGGCTCGCCGCCGCGAACGCGAGCGCCGAAACGCCCGACGGCGCCTCGAAGCCCGACACGAACGTGCGAAGCGAAGCCTCGAACCCCGACGCGAGCGCGCGAGCGGAAACGCCTGCCGCTCCCTCGAGCCCCGACGCGAACGCACGAACCGCGACCCCCGACGCCGCGTCGAAGCGCGACACGAGCACGCGAGCCGAAGCTCCCCACGCCCCCGCGAGGCCCGACGCGAGCACCGAGAGGGTGGAAATCGTGGTGCTCGGAACGCGCACCAAGGAAAGCTCGCAGCGGGCGCAGGTTCGCACCGAGGTCGTGACGCGCGACGAGGCCGAGCGGCGCGGCGCGCGCACGGTCGGCGAAGCGCTCGCGGGAGAGACGAGCCTCCAAGTTCAACCGAACGCGTATCGGTACGTAGGCGCGCCGAGCGGCATCCAGATGCAAGGGCTCGATGGTAACCGCGTGCTCGTGCTCGAGGACGGCGAGCCCGTGCTCGGCGACGCCAACGGCATCGTCGATCTCGACCAGCTCCCGCTCACGTCCGTGGAGCGCATCGAATACGTGACGGGCCCGATGAGCGCGCTCTACGGAACCAACGCGCTCGGCGGCGTCATCAACGTGATCACGGCCCCGCCGCCGCACTGGGGCCTGAGCGGGCGCGGCCGTCTCGAGCGCCGATCGTACGGCGAGTTCCAGGGTGAGGCTTCGAGCGCGTTCCGCGGGCGCGCCGGCTGGGCGAGCCTCGACGGCTCACTCCGCCACCGCCCGGGCGTGCCGCTCGGCGCGGGCCCCGAGCTCGTCGCGCCCGAGCACCGGACCGAGCTGCTCGCTCTGCGCGCCGGCGCCGCGCTTTCCTCTCGCATCGAGCTCACCCTCAAGGCGCGCTGGGTGCGCGACGAGGAACGCGGCGTCGTCACGGAAGAGGTCCCGGGGCGTGCCCCGATCGTGGTGGACGTGCCCGAGCGCACGGCTCGCCTCACGCTGCATGCTGCCGAAACGATCCGGCTCGGCCCGGGAACGCGGCTCGACCTGTCGCTGCGGCGGACCTTCTTCGAGAACGAGACGGTGGACGACCGGCGCACGTCGGACGTCGTCGACGAGCGGCGCGAACGCGCGCTCGTCGCTCAGAGCGCGGAGGCCGTGCTCACGACCGCGCTCGGCCCCGAAGGCACACTGGTGGTCGGCGCGCGCAGCGACGCCGAACGGTTCTCCGCCGCGCTCGAACGGTACGTTGCGAGAAACGGCGAGCTCGTGCGCGAGCGCGTTCCTGAGGTGCAGCCGACCGTGCTCGCGAGCGCCGCGGCGTTCGGTCAGATCGGGTACCGGTTGACTCCGGCGCTCGGCGTGATGGCGGGCGTTCGCGCCGAGCAGCACGATCGCTACGGCGGCGTGCTCGCACCGCGCGCGGCCATCGCGCTCACGCCCTTTCCGGAGCTCACCGTGCGCGCCTCCGTGGGCCGCGGCTTCCGCGCGCCGACCGCGAAAGAACGAGCGTTCACGTTCGACCATTCGAGCCTCGGATACGAAATCGTCGGCAACCCCGAGCTCGAGCCGGAAACTTCCCTCGGAATCAACGCGGACGCGACGTTGCGCCCCAATCCCTCCCTCACCCTGCGCGCCGCCGGCTTCTCCAACTGGGTGCGGGACCTGATCGAGTTCGCGCTCGACCCGGTGCAGCCCCGTCCGAACGTCAACCGCTACCGCTACGTGAACGTCGCGCAGGCTCGTACTGCCGGAGGCGATTTTTCCGTGCGCGTGCGAGCGCCGCGCGGGTTCTCGGCGAGCGCTGGTTATGCGTACCTGTGGTCGCGCGACGAAGCGACCGGGCAACCTTTGTCGCATCGCCCCGAGCACACGCTGACGCTCGCGATGGGCCTCGATCTGCCGTCCGGGCTCGTCGCCTACGCCCGTTACCGACGAACGAACGCGGCGTTCGTTACGGAAGCCATCGAGAGCCCCGGTTTCGACGCGCTCGACGCGCGCGTCGCCTATCGCCCCCATCGATCCGTCGAGCTGTACTTTGGTGCCTTGAACATACTCGACGCGCATCGCGATCCCGCTCGCGGCGGCGACGCCCGTCCCACCCTCGGAAGGACGCTCTACCTAGGGGTTTCGGCCGAGCTGTGGCAAGAAGAGGAGCCAGCCGATGAGGGCTCCGATTCGTGATGTCTCCGCCTTGCCGCGAGCGCCACGGCGCTCGTCGATGCGTCGTTTCGGTCGCACCCGTCTTTTCGCGGTGAGCGCGCTCGCGGTCGTCGCCTGCGGGCCCGACGATCGCCCGGTGTCTGCCAGCGGCGAAAACAGCGGCCCTGGCGGCGGCTCCGGCAGCGGCGGCGAGGGGAACGAGCTGCGCATTCGCGTGAGCGCCTCGGCCACCACGCTCGTGCGCCTCGCGACGCCCGAGGTGATCGATGTCGATGGGACGCCCGACGAATCGCTCGAGTGGGATCTCGCATTCCAGGGTTGGGACGTGTTCACCAACGGCGGTGTGTCGGGTCCGGGCTCGGGCGCGGCGTTCGGGCCGTTGCCCACCTTCTATCTGCTCTTTCCCGACGAACCGCCCGACGTGCCGTTTCTGATCGCGGACCGCACGGGAGGCCGGTTCGGGGTTTGGTATGCGTAGGGCGGGGG
>QGUH01000537.1 GCA_003242355.1 Pseudomonadota bacterium | reverse complement strand
TCGGAGATTTTTATAAAAGACACAGCAAACGGTTCCCGCGCCCGTGTACCGGTACAACCGGTTCGTTTCGGCCGCGGTTTCCGGGGGCCTCGGGCCGGGATACCCGCTCGGCAACCGCATCGAGGCGCTCGATGCGGTGGCCAAGAACGTGCTGCCCGACACCTTCAGCACCGCGCTCGCGGGTGAGGCGCGCGACTTCGCGGACAGCTCCTCGAGCCTCTTGTTCGCGTTCGGGCTCGCGCTCCTGATCGTCTATCTGGTGCTCGCGGCGCAGTTCGAGAGCTTCATCGACCCGTTCATCATCCTGCTCAGCGTGCCGATGTCGCTCGGTGGCGCGCTCGCGGCCCTGAAGCTCACGGGCTCGACGCTCAACATCTTCAGTCAGATCGGCATCATCATGCTGGTGGGCCTCGTGACGAAGAACGGCATTCTGATCGTCGAGTTCGCCAACCAGCGCAAACGGGCAGGGCTTCCGCTGCGCGACGCGGCGCTCGAAGCCGCGGCCTCGCGCTTCCGGCCGATCTTGATGACGAGCTTCGCGACCATGCTCGGCGTCGTCCCGATCGCGTTCTCGCTCGGCTCGGCCTCGGGCAGTCGCCAGTCACTCGGCATCGCCGTGCTCGGCGGCTTGCTCGCGGCGACGTTCCTGTCGCTCTATCTCGTGCCCGCCCTGTACACGTTCCTCTCGCGGGAGCACCGCGTGCGCGAAGACGAGCGCGAAGCACCCCCGCCCGCGGCGGAGCTCTCGCACGTGTACGCGCGCGACCCGGTGGAGTCCTAGAACGCCGGTTCGGCCGATCGGCGTTCTCGCCTCGCTTCGCAGGGGCGGCACGCGCCGCCCCTCCGCGCCGAAGTGGATCCGGCGGGGCCCCTCCCGACGCGGGCACTCTGTCGACGGCTCAGCGGCGTCCCTTGAAGCCCATCATGTTCTGGACGACGGCCTCGCTCGCCTCTTGAATCTCGCCTTCTTCGCGCGCCCGATCCGCGCAGTCTTCGCAGAGCTTTCGGGTTTTGCCGTCGACCTTCACGGAGACGAGCGCATCGACCTCGTCGCCACATCCTTTGCACGTCGCCATGGGCCCGAGCGTAGCGGAGGCCGGGCGGAGCGCTCGGGTTTTCACCCGAAGCGCGATGGGGGATACCGCCTCGGCGTTCGGGCTTTCGCCCGACGCGTGGCAGGGAAGCCAACTCAGCGCTCCGCGGTTTCGTCGGCTCTGGCAGGAGCCGTCTCGGTCCGTCGGCCAGGGCCCGACGGGCGCCGACGCGCCACAGCGACGAGCGGTGAGGAACGCGCGGAAGTATGCGGAGAGCGGCCCGAACGGCGTGCTCGCGTCACGAGGGCCCGCACCCGTCACGTTGTCGGGGAGGGGCGGCGTTTGCCGCCCCTTTCTCGCCGTGCTGGGCGAGGCGTGCCGCCCCGTTCCCGGCGCGTCGCGCTCATGGTGTAGCGTCGAGCGGCCATGTCCGAGGTCCTTTCGGTTCTGCAGCGAAGCACCGAGCTCCACGTGATTCAGCGCAAGGAGCTCGTCGAGTTGCTCGGGTTCGAGGGGCGCAACAAATACTCGATTCAACTCGATGGCGAAGAGCTGCTCTTCGCGGCCGAGCAAGGCAAGGGCGGGCTCGCGTTTTTGGCGCGCATGTTCCTCGGCCATTTCCGGCGCTTCGAGATCCACTTCTTCGACACGGCGCGCCGCCTGGTGATGCGCGCGGTGCATCCGTTTCGCTGGTTCTTCCAGCGCCTCGAGGTGGAGTTGGGCGACGGCCGCGTGCTCGGGGCGATACAGCAGCGCTTCGCGCTGTTCTCGAAACGCTTCGACGTCGAGGATGCGCAGGGCAACGTGCTCCTGCGGGTCTCGTCGCCCCTCTGGCGACCCTGGACGTTCAGGTTCCTGCGCAACGAGGCGGAGGTCGCGCGTATCGAGAAGAAGTGGTCGGGGCTGCTCGGCGAAGCGTTCACCGACGCCGATCGCTTCCGCGTGCTGTTCTCGGCGTACGACCTGCGCCCCGACGAGCGCGCGCTCGTGCTCGCCGCCGCCCTCTTCATCGACCTTCAGTATTTCGAACGCAAGGCGTAGCGCTTTTCACGACGCCGCCGGATCGCGGCAGCCGTGTCGGTCGGTTCCGTGGCTTCGATTTCCAACCGACCCGGAAAGGGTGCGGACGACACGAAGGGGAAGGGACGCCCGCGCCGCCCGCCCGCGCTGCCGCACGCCGAAGAGAGCTTCGGCTGCACGCGTCCTCATGCGAGCAGGCTGCTCGGGCGCCGCCGCTTCTTCGTGACGTTTGGCGGGTCCTGACCGGTTCGTGTGACGCGTGCTCGCGTCGAGTGTGCACGTGCGCCGAATCGCTCACGCGGCGACGCGGGGCGGGCGTGGCTCGGCGCAAGGGGCGTGATTCCCTTGGACTCGCGCCAGAATGCGCACAAAATGGCGAGGCCCATGCGACTCGGCATCGACTTCGGCACGACGCACACCGTCGTCGCCGCGGCCATCGGGGGCAGGTACCCGGTCGCGGCGTTCTCGACCGGACGCGGCTTCTGTCCGTACGTTCCCGGCATCGCCGCCGGGGGTGAGGACGGCCTGGCGCTCGGCTGGGACGCCGTCGAGCGGCTCGCCGACACGCCGTCGGCGCTTCGCTCCATCAAGCGCGTCGTGAGCGCCCTGTCGCCCGACGACGGGATTTCGGCCCTCGCGGGCGCGCCCACGGCGCTCGAGCTGACGACACAGTATCTCGTGGGTCTACGTCGCGCCCTCTACGAGCGCAGCAACCTCGACATTGCGCCGGACGAGCCTCTCGAGGCAATGGTTGCCGTGCCGGCGAATGCCAGCACGCGTCAGCGCTACCTCACGCTCGAAGCCTTCACGCGCGCGGGCTTCAAGGTGCTCGGCATGGTCAACGAGCCCACCGCCGCGGCGATCGAGTTTGCCCAGCGCAGCTTCGGCGCGCTCTCGCCGCGGAGCCCGAAGCGCTACGTCGTCGTGTACGATCTCGGCGGCGGCACCTTCGACAGCTCGGCCGTCTCGCTCGCGGGCCGTCGCTTCGAGCTGATTGCGACCGAGGGCATTGCCGAGCTCGGCGGCGACGACTTCGACGAAGCCATTTTGCGCCTCGCGCTCGAACGGCTCCGCGTCGACCCCGAGCGGCTCACACCCGTCCAGCGCGCGCGGGCCCTCGAGGCGTGCCGTCTCGCCAAGGAGTCGTTGAACCCGTCGAGCCGCCGCCTGCTCGTCGACTTCGGCGCTGCTCTCGAGTTCCTCGAACCAGTCACGCTCGACGTGGCAACGCTCTATCGCCGCGTCGAGCCCCTGGTCGCGCGAACCCTCGACCTGCTCGATCGCGTTCTCGCCAATCTCGAAAGCCACGGCATCGACCCGAACAATCCGCGCGAGCTCGGCGCCGTCTACCTCGTCGGCGGCGCCACGGCGTTCCCGCTCGTCGCGCGCAAGCTCCGCGAGCGCTACGCGCGCAAGGTGCAGCTCGCGCCCGAGCCCTATGCGGCCACGGCCGTGGGCCTCGCCATCGCTGCGGATCCGGACGCTGCCGTGTACGTTCGGGAAGCCGTCACCCGGTACTTCGGCGTTTGGCGCGAAGGCGATAGCGGTCGCGACAAGATCTTCGATCCGATCTTCGTGAAGGGCGCGCTCTCCGAAACCGGCGCGCACGCCATCGAGCGGCGTTACTCCCCCGTTCACGCCGTAGGCCACCTCCGCTTTCTCGAGTGCAGCGAAATCGGCGAGGGCGGCAAACCCTCCGGTGATCTCACACCCTGGGGCGATCTGTTCGTTCCCTACGTGCCGGAGCTCGAGTCGCGCACGGACCTCGCGGATCTCGCGCGTCACCGACACCTCCCCGAAGGCAGCGAGCCCGGGATCGAACGGAACGCCACCAAGGCGCACGGCCGCGGGCGCGCCCCCGCCGAAAACCCA
>QGUH01000536.1 GCA_003242355.1 Pseudomonadota bacterium | reverse complement strand
CAGGGGTAATGGCCTCCAATGTTTCGTCCCCGCTTGCCACAAGCTCCTTTCTTCCTGCCCTGAACGGATGAGCACAAGCGAAATCAGCGGCTCCCACCCTGGCGCAGCTGCCCGTCTCGTCGGTCGGTGACTCGGCGCGATTTCGGCTTCCTCGTCGAGGAAGGCCCAATTCGCCCGTCTTTCCAGCCGGTTCGCGCCCGTCGGCCGTAATCGCCCCGTGTTCGACGAGCCTGCTCGCACCATCAGTGCCTCCTTCGCGAGCGAGGGCCGCCGGCTTCGTGCACCGAGCCTGGACGCTCGCTGAAAGGGCCGCTTCGGCTCGGCCGCGGGCTGAATCAGTGCGCCCGGGGGCTGCCCCGAGATGGGGGCTGGGAGCTCACTCCGTGTCCGCGAACGGGAAACCCGTTCCTGGAGCGCCGAGATTCGATCCGTGTCCTTGCCTCGGGCCTTGGGGAGGCTCGCTTCGCTCCTCCCGATCGAAGGAGCCTCGGCGGCCCTCCCATGGGGCTTTGCCGCTGTTTTGCGTGCTCTTTTCGGCGCGTTCTCCGTTCGTCGTCGGGCGACGGGGCGACCGCAGGCCGCGAAGCGTGCGCGTCGCGAATTGCTCGGAGGCGGTACCGAGGAGCATCCTTGGTCTTTTCAGAGGGGATGCGTCGCCTTCGACGGGACCGCGTCGGGACTTGGAGCCGTTTGGCGGACCAACGCCGGCCGCGACCGCGCTCCTGGCAGCGCCTCGTCGGAATTTCGGCTCGGGAAGCTCGTCGGTTTCGGCTCGGGAAGAAGGAATCGGGCGAAGAGGTTGACAGGGTTCCGAGCACGACTCATTTGCCTGCGGAGAGGAGTCTTCGATGACGTACGAGTACATCTGCACGGCGTGCGGTCATGGCTGGGAGGCCGAGCAATCGATCAGCGAGGCGCCGCTGCGGCACTGCCCAAGCTGCAATGCCGAGGCTGCGAAGCGGCAGGTGTCCGGCGGAGCTGGGTTCATTCTGAAGGGCGGTGGGTGGTACGCAGACCTCTACGGCTCGCCCAAGCCCGGAAAGTCCGACGGCGGCGGCGAGGCGAAGAGGGACGGCGGAGATGCAAAGAGCACGGAAACCAAGTCCTCGACGACGGCCTCGACGCCGACCGCCCCCGCCGCCGCTGCCGGCTCCTGAGGGATGGTGGACCGCTCCCGCCAGGTGTCGGAGCTCCGCGAGCGCATCGCCGGGATCGATCAGGAGATCCGCGAGCGGCTCGATCAACGCGCTCGTCTGTCGCACGAAATCCGCGGTTTGCACGAAGCGGAGCCGGCGACGGACTTGAGCGATCGCGAATGGATCGAAAAGCTCGTCGGGAGCTCCACGGGCGACATGCCCGCGGAGAGCCTCCGCGCGATCTTCAGGGAGATTCGTGCGGCGGCCCGCGCGATCGAGCACCCCGTGCGGGTTGCCGTCGTGGGCCCCGAGGGCAGCTTCTCCCATCAGTCGGCGCTCGAGGTGTTCGGGGCGACCACGCAGCTCATCGAATGCGCGACGGTCGCCGATGCGCTTTCGGAAGTGAGTCGCGGGCGAGCGGCCTACGCGGTGTTTCCCTTCGAGTCGTCCTCGGAGGGCCTCGTTCAGCCGTCCCTTCTGGCGCTCGCCGAGACGAACCTCGTTTTGGTGGGCGAGCGGTTCACCCAGGCCCGCTATCACCTGATGTCGACGACGAACGACATCGGGGCGCTCGAAAAGGTCTACATGACCGGCGCGGCGCGCGCCGCGTGCGAACGGTTCATCGAGAAAGAGCTCGATCGCGTCAGCATCATCGACGTTCGTTCTCCGTCGGTCGCCGTGGAGCTCGCGCGCGAGGCGCCGACCAACGCGGCCGTCGTTCCCGAGCGTGTCGGCACGGTGGGGGGCTTGTCCGTCGTTCGCGAGAACATCGGCGACGTGCCGGACTTGCAGTTGCGCTACGGGATCGCCGCGGCGCGCCCGGCCGCCCGTTCCGGTCACGACGTCTCGTGCATCCTCTTCAGCACCGACGAGGCGCCGAGCGCGTTGTACGACGTGCTGCGCCACCTCGCCGAGCGCGGGATCACGCTGCGCAAGCTGCAGTCGATGCCCGTGCGCCGTGACGGCATCGAGTACTTGTACTTCGCCGAAATCGGCGGCCACGCTTCCGACCGTTCGGTGGTGACGGCGTTCGAGGGGGTCAAGCGCAGCGTTCGCTACTTCAAGCTCCTCGGCTCGTTCCCGGCCGCTCGCTGACCGCGCCGTTCTGCGCGCGCACGGGGCAACGCGGAATGATACCCTGGCGCGGATGTCTGGGCTGGTTCTGCCTTCCATCGAATCGTTGGTGCCGTACGAGGGCGGAAAGCCCATCGAGGAGCTCGCGCGCGAGCTCGGCGTGACCGACGCGATCAAGCTCGCGTCCAACGAGAATCCGCTCGGGCCCAGCCCGCGGGCGCTCGAGGCGGTGCGCGCGCGGATCGAGGACGTGCACCTCTATCCGGATGGCGCGGCGTACGCGCTCCGCGAAAAGCTCGCGCGCGTGCACGGCGTCTCGATGGACGAGGTGCTGCACGGCAACGGCTCGAACGAGCTGCTCGATCTCGTGGTGCGCACGTTCGCGACGCCCGAGCACCACATCGTGTTCGCCGAGCCGGCGTTCATCGTGTACCGCATCGCCGCGCTCACGTACGGCGTGCCGTTCACCGCCGTGCCGCTCACCGAGCTCACGCACGATCTCGAGGCGATGGCGGCCGCGGTGACGCCGCGAACGCGCGTGCTCTTCGTCGCCAATCCGAACAACCCGACGGGCACGTACGTCGGGCGCGCGGCCGTCGAACGGTTGCTCGACAGCGTGCCGCCGGAGGTCATCGTCGTCATGGACGAAGCGTACTTCGAGTACGCGGATGCCCCCGATTATCCGGACTCGATGACGCTGCGGCATCGCCGCGAACGGCTGCTCGTGATGCGCACGTTCTCCAAGATCCACGGGCTCGCAGGGCTTCGTGTCGGCTACGCCATCGGTCCGCGCACGCTCATCGACTACATGAACCGCGTGCGCGCGCCGTTCAACGTCGGCTCCATCGCCCAAGCGGCGGCGATCGCGGCGCTCGACGACGCGGAGCACGTGGCGAAGAGCCGCGCCCACAACCTCCAAGAGCGGGCGCGGCTGACGACCGAGCTCACCGCGCTCGGTCTGTCGGTCGCGCCGAGTCAGGCGAACTTCGTCCTCGTCGACGTGCACCGCCCCGCGCGTCCCGTGTACGACGCGCTCTTGCGGCGTGGGGTCATCGTGCGGCCGTTCGCCAATCTGCCGACGAGCCTGCGCATCACGGTCGGCACGGCCCGCCAGAACTCCCGCTTGATCGAAGCGCTCGGCGAGGTGCTCCGCTGATGCTGCGAGCCTCGCGGCGCGCGCTCGGGACCACGCTTCTTTTCGCGTGCCTCGCCGGCTGCGCGAAGAAGGAAGACGTCGTCATCCACACCAGCGAGACCAAGGAGCTTTCGCCGCCGGCGATCGACGCCGATCCGCTCGCGCTGCTGCCGCCCAACGCCATCGGCGCGGGGACGCTCGACGCGCGCGCGCTGTTCGAGTCGCGTTTCGGCGCGCGGATGCTCGAGATCGTGCGCGCCCGCGCTCCGTTCCCGGCCGAGGCCGGCATCGAACCGGGGCGCGATCTCGAGCGCGTGTACTTCGGCGTCTACTCCATGCAGGGAGCAGACGTGGCGGGCGTGGCGCTGGGCACGTTTCGCCCGGAGGCCGTCGAGGCGCTCGATGGTGAGCTGCTGACGACCGGCGCGTTTCCGGTGACGAAGAGCGAGTACGCGGGGCGCACCGTGTTCACCCCGCGCGGGCTCGGGTTCCCGGTGCTCACCCCGCGCCCGATCGGGTTCGGGACGGAGACGGGGCTGCCCCGAGCGCCGACCCCCCCCGGGCCGGGACGAATGGAGCGCGTTTTCCCAA
>QGUH01000535.1 GCA_003242355.1 Pseudomonadota bacterium | reverse complement strand
TCCCCTCTCTCCTCCCCTCTCATCCTCTCTCTTCTCTCTACCTGCGCCTTCTCTCGTATCGTACCCGCGCCGCGCCGTCGAAGCGCCGCGCCCGTCGAAGCGCTACGCGCTCGTACGGGCCGTGGCTTCGAAAGCGCCGTCGTGCGGTTTCGTACCGCGGTGAGCCAAAGAGCGCCGCGGGGCAGAGCGCCCCGGGCGTTATAGTCGGGGCCCAGCATGGCATCGCTGCTTCTCCGGCGCCCGGTTCTCGCGTTTGCGCTCTACGATTGGGCAAATTCCGCGTTCGCCACGACGGTCATGGCCGGGTTCTTCCCGGTGTTCCTGAAGCAGTACTGGAGCGCCGGGGCGGACCCTACCGTGAGCACGTTCCGCCTCGGGGTGGGCAACTCGATCGCGAGCCTCGGCATCGCAGTGCTCGCTCCGCTGCTCGGTGCGATTGCGGATCGCGGCGGCGCCCGGGTGAAGCTGCTGGTCGTGTTCACGGGGCTCGGCGTCGCGATGACGGCGGCGCTCTTCTGGGTCGACAAGGGCAACTGGCCCCTCGCGATCCTGGCCTACGTGCTCGCTGCCGTCGGCTTCCAAGGCGGGATGACGTTCTACGACTCGCTCGTCGTGGACGTGGCCGAGCCGCACGAGCTCGATGTCGTGTCGGCGTACGGCTATGCGCTCGGCTATCTCGGCGGCGGGTTGCTCTTCGCCGTCAACGTCGCAATGACGTTGAGCCCGGCGACGTTCGGGCTCGCGGACGCCGCGCAAGCCGTGCGCGTGTCGTTCCTGAGCGTCGCGATCTGGTGGGCGGTGTTCACGATTCCGTTGCTCGTGTTCGTGCGCGAGCGCCGCCCGGTGAAGCCCCTCGGCCCGCTCGCGGCGTTCCGCGCCGGATTCGGCGAGCTCGCGAGCACGCTCAAAGACATTCGGCACTACCGCCCGCTCGTGCTCTTTCTGGCCGCGTATTGGCTGTACATCGACGGCGTGAACACCATCATCAAGATGGCGGTCGACTACGGGCTCTCGCTCGGCTTCGAGTCGAAGAACCTCATCACGGCGCTGCTCCTCACCCAGTTCGTCGCGTTCCCCGCCGCGCTCGCCTTCGGCCGCATCGGCGAGCGGCTCGGCACGCGAACCGGCCTGCTCCTCGGCATCTCCGTCTATTTCGTGACGACGCTCTGGGGGTACTTCCTCGACACCGTCACCGAGTTCTACCTGATGGCCGTCGTCATCGGCCTCGTTCAGGGCGGCGTGCAGAGCCTGAGCCGCTCGTTTTACGGCCGCCTCGTTCCCCCCGAGAAGTCCGGCGAGTTTTTCGGCTTCTTCAACATGATGGGCAAGTTCGCGGCCGTCATCGGCCCCGCGCTCTTCGGCTGGGTCGGAGTGGTCACCGGCAGCCCTCGCCTCGCCATCATGTCGATCGCCCTGCTCTTCGCCGCCGGCGGCCTCCTGCTCTGGTTCGTTCGCGAAACGCCCGCCGCCTCCGCCGCCGCGTCCCGACAGGCCGCCGAATGAGCTCGCGCCGCCGTTCGCACGCCGCCGGCGGCCTCCTGCTCTGGTTCGTTCGCGAAACGCCCCGCGCGTCCCGACAGGCCGCCGAATGAGCTCGCGCTGCCATTCGCACTGCGTCGGCGGACTCCTGCTCTGGTTCGGTTCGCGGAACGCCCGCCGCATCCCGACAGGCCGCTGAACGACCGATCGTCGTATCGAGCCGGCTCGACTGCGGCGGACGGTTGCTCGGTGCGCCGGCCTCCTGCTCAGGGTTCGCCGTGGAAACGCGTCGCGACCACGGGCTTGCGATTGGACGCCCGTCTGGGGGTGGCGGTGCCTTTGGCTCCCGGACGAGACGGAACCCTCGAGGACACAAAACGGCTGCGCCCCCGCGCCGTCGGAACGGCTGCGGGGGCGCGTCGGCGCGAACGCCGATTGCCGGGCTCAGAGGAACATCGAGAGGCGAACGCCGAACTGACGCGGCGGGTTGTAGAACCGGAGGTTCAGACCCGGCGCGTTGATCATGCTGGTCATGTACGCCATGTCCGTGATGTTCGAGCAGAAGCCCTCGAGGCGAATGTCACCCTCGGGCCGCGTGTAGCCGACGCTCGCGTCGAAGCGGTGCGTCCAGGGCACGACGTCGCTGAACAGCGGGTTCACGTTCCCATTGATGTCGAAGCCCTCGCCGTTGAACTGCGTCATGTACATCTTCGACTTCGTCTGGCCCGAGAGCGACCAGTCGAAGTAGCCGATGCTGGTGGGGATCGTCTGCGCGATGCCGTACGCCAGCGAGAGCTGCGGCGCGCGCGGGAGGAACTTGCCCTTGAGGTTCACGTCGGGCTGCTCCTTCGGATCCCAGCTCACACGCGTGTCCTTGACGATGACGCCGAGGAAGCGCGCGTCGAGGAACATGCCACCGAGGGTCGCCGTGAAGCCTCCCGGCAGCCGGGCCACCATGTTGCCTTCGATGCCCATGATGCGCGCGTTGCCGGTGTTCCGGCGAACGGCCACGTTCGGAAGGTCTTCGACGTCCTGACCCGGCATCAGCTCGCCGACGGTCTCGACCGAGTTGGACTGGTAGTCCATGTACTCGTACCAGAACGCCGCCGCGTTCACGAGGAGCTTCCGATTCGCGAAGGTGTTCTTGGAACCGACCTCGGTCGCGTACACCGTTTCCGGTCCGAACGTCGAGTTGAACGGGGGATTCTCGACACCTTCGGGATAGGCCGTGTCGTTGAAGCCGCCGGACTTGTGGCCCGTCGAGAACGTCGCGTAGAGTAGGTTATCCGGCGTCAGGTCGAACTCCGCACCGACGCGGAAATCGACGAAGGTCGACTTCACTTTGCCGTGCTGGCCTTCCGTGGGGCCGATTCGAGCGCCTTCCTGCTGCAGGAACTCGTCGATCGTGTCGCGCTCGCCGAACGACGCGATGCCGTCCAAGAACTCGTCGATGGCAGCAGAGGGACCGCCCGGCGTGTAGTCGGTTCGGCCCTTGCCAGCGAACTGGAAGCCGGGCGTGCCGAAGCGGTACGGCGCGTTGAACTCGCAGGGCGTCCCGTCGTTGCAGCCGTAACCGAACGGGATCCGGATGCCGTTCCGGCGCTTCCACTCGTGGGTGACGCGGACACCACCGAGAGCGCGGAGCACGTCCGTGATGTCGACGGTGGCGTCGAAGTACCCGGCGTACACGCCGCTCTTCATGTCGGGATGGTTGAACTCCTGACCCGCCCAGCCCCAGTTGTTGTCCACGACCTGGGCGAAGAGCGCGTACTGGCTCTCGGACATGTGGAACCCGCCGAGGGTCCAGCGCACGCGCGAGTCATCGGGAGCGAACAACCGAAGCTCGTTCACGATCGACTCGGACTCGGTGATCCAGTACGCGCTGTCGTACCGATCGATGCTGGCCGGCTGCTTGCCGTAGTAGTTGACGCCGTTGTTGGCGCCGGTCAGCTGCCGGTAGTCGAGGTCCCTGAAGCTGCTCAATAGCTCGAGGTTGAGCGCGCCGAGCTCCACCAGGATGTTGCCGTTCACGCCCCAGTGGTCGAGCCGCTGGTTCGGCTGATGACCGACGATCTGGATCGAGCGCACATCCGGGATCTCCTCCGGCAGGATGCCGTTCTCGAGGGCCTCGGTGACGTTGGTTCCGATCCAGCCGACGCCGCGATCGCGCGTGTAGTCGTGACGAACGGTGACGGTGACGTTGTCGACCGGCAGCCAGCGGAGCGATGCGCGGTAGGCGAGCGTGTCCGCATCTTCCGCAGCGCGAAGGTTCGGGTCGCCGCCCTCGTTCTTGTAGAAGGGATCACGCCGCTCGGAGAACGTGGCGAAGCGCAGCGCCAGGCGGTCACCGATCGGGATGTTCACCATCGCCTTGGTGAGCACCTGCGCGTAGTTGCCGTACTGGAAGCTGCCGCTCGCGGCCCACTCCCCGAGCTTCGGCGCCGCGCTCACGATGTTCATCGTACCGGCCGTCGCGTTGCGGCCG
>QGUH01000534.1 GCA_003242355.1 Pseudomonadota bacterium | reverse complement strand
CGGGGGACCCCGTGCCTGCTCGCGGGCCCGCGCAGGTCGGCGAGGGGCACGGGCTCTTCCAGCGCCAGGGCGCTCGCAAGAACGGGCGCGGTGTACTCGGCGAGCGAGTGCCCCGCGGCGAACGCGGGCGTGGGCAGATCCGGGTAGCGTTCGCGGATGGCCGCGAGCACTGCCATGCTCGTCGTGACGAGTGCCGGCTGCGTATTGAACGTGAGCGCGAGCTCCGCGTCGGGCCCTTCGAAGCACAGCTTCGAGATCGAGCGGCCGAGCGCCCGATCCGCGGCTTCGAAGGTGCGTTTCGCGGCTTCCGACGAGGCGGCGAGAGCTTGCCCCATGCCGACGACTTGACTGCCTTGGCCCGGAAACAACAGCGCGAGCTTCACCAACTGCTCCTTTGGAAACGGTGACGGAAGACGCGCCCGGTTCACATGCGCACGAGCGCGCTCGCCCAGGATACTCCGCCGCCCAGCGCGCACATGAGCACGGTGTCTCCCGGGCGGATACGACCGTCGCGCACCGCCTCGTCGAGCGCGATGGGAATCGAGGCGCTCGACGTGTTCCCGAAGCGGTCGATGTTGAGCACGAAGCGCTCGAGCGGGATCTCGAGGCGCTGGGCGACCTGCGTGATGATGCGCATGTTGGCCTGATGCGGCACCACCCAGCGCACTTCGGCGGGCGACAACCGAGCATCCACGAGCGCCGACGCCGAAGCGCTCGTGAGGTTGCGAACCGCGACTTTGAAGATGTCGCGGCCGTTCATGAAGACCTTGTCGCGCTTTTCGGCCAGGGCTTCTGGCGTGATCCGTTCCTTGCTGCCGCCGGCGCGGATGCACAGCGAATCGGCGAGGCTCGAATCCGTGTACAGCCGCGTCGAGAGCACGCGCCCACCGTCGCCGACGCTTCGTCCGAGAACCGCGGCTCCCGCGCCGTCGCCGAACAGGACGCACGTCGTGCGGTCTTCCCAGTCGAGCATGCGGCTGAGCAGCTCGGCACCCACGACGAGCACGTGCCGGTGCTGACCGGTGCGGATGAACTGATCGCCGATCGCGAGCGCGTACAGGAACCCCGCACAAGCGGCGGAGACGTCGAAGGCAGGAATGTCCGTCACGCCGAGCTTGCGCTGCAGGAATGCGGCGCAGGCGGGCATCGGCATGTCCGGGCTCACCGTGCCGACGATGATCATGTCGAGATCGGCGGGGGTGAGCCCCGCCATCTCCAACGCGCGGCGCGCGGCGACGTGCGCCATGTCGCTCGTCGTCTCGTCGTCGCGCGCGATACGGCGTTCGCGAATCCCCGTTCGCTCGCGGATCCACGCGTCGGAGGTGTCCACCATCTTCTCCAGATCGAAGTTGGTGAGCACCCGCTCGGGCGCGTAGGCACCCGTGCCGAGGATGCGACTGTGCAGCGCGGGCGTGTCCGGCATCGGCCTACTCGTTACGCTGCTCGCGTCGCGCCGTCACGCGAAATTGGTTCAACCACCAACCCTGCGTGCGACGCGTCGCGTCGTCCTCAGCCGCCCGACGGTCCGGAGGCCTCGGTTTTCAGCACGGCCTTCCCTTTGTAGTAGCCGCAGGCGGGGCAAACGCGGTGCGGCACCATGGGAGCCGAGCAGTGCGGGCAGGGAACGATGTTGGGCGCGGTCACCTTGTCGTGCTGGGCGCGGCGCATGTCGCGCTTGCTGCTGCTCTTGCGGCGCTTCGGTACGGCCACGGTCTACTCCTTCTTCTGTTCTCCGAGCCGCTTTGCGATCGCGGCGAGCGGCTGAAGCCGCGGGTCGATGGGCTTGTCCTCGCCCGACTCCCGGGAGGGCGGAGCGATAGCGGGAGTTTCGTCGGAAGGCAAGTCGGGGCAGCGCGGATAGAGCGGGAGCTCCAGCACGATGAATTCGCGCACGAAGTCGTCGAGCACCACCGTCTCGCCGTCGTAGGTGTCGCGCGCGGCCTGTTCCGGAGAGAGCTCCGGGTCCTCTGCCCAACCCCGAAGATCGGACTTTTCCCCTTTGCCGCCGCGGGCTTTGGGACGGCCATCGCGCTCCGGTCGCCGCCCGCCCCCGGCGCTCCGAGCCGGCGCCACCTTGGCCGGGGCCGGGGCCGGCGATGCCGGAGAGAGCAGGAGGAAGATCTCGGGGTTCAAATCGAACGTGAGCGGCGTCAGGGTCACGACGCACGGCACGGTGACCCGAACGGTGGCGTG
The DNA here is from genome assembly GCA_003242355.1 of Pseudomonadota bacterium. GTDB lineage: Bacteria > Myxococcota_A > Polyangia > Polyangiales > Polyangiaceae > PMG-095. The sequence goes on along the minus strand of QGUH01000534.1, from coordinate 1,775 downwards.
CCCGCGGACCATGACGTCCGCGCCGCTCTTCGAGAGCTCGACCGAGAGCTCGCCGTCGGCCACGGGCTCCGCTTCCGTGTCGGCGAGGGCCTTCTTGAGCCACGCCGTCGGAATGCGCCAGGTTGCTGATTTTTCGCCGCGCGCGAGGTCGGCGACGGGAACCGCGAACTCGGGTCTCGTCATGGAAGGAGTCTAGGGCGTGGAACGGTGAGGAACACGCCGAGAGGGGTTTTTGCGTCCGCGCACTGCCGAGCCGACGTTCACTTCGCCTTCCGCCGGATCGTCACGCCGAGGATCTTGGGCGGCTTCACGGCTCGATCGCCCTGCACCGGCGTGCTCGCGATCTTCTCGATCACGGAATCGGGAGCGCACTTGCCGAAGATCGTGTAGCCGCCGTCGAGGTGCGGTGCCGCTCCGTCGAGGATGAAGAACTGCATCCCGTTGGTGTTCGGGCCACGGTTGGCCATGCAGAGCAGCCCGCGTTCCGAGTGGTACGCGCCTTCCCAGATTTCGTCGGGGATCACGTAGCCTGGGTCGCCCGCGCCCGTGCCCGCCGGGTCGCCGCCTTGCACCATGAAGCCGCGGATCACGCGATGGAACGTGGTGCCGTCGTAAGCAGGCTTCTTGACCCACTCTCCCTTGGGGTTCTTCCAAGGACGGAGGCCACGCGCGAGCCCGACGAAGTTGGCGACGGTGATCGGTGCGCGATCTTCGAAGAGCGTGCACTCGAGCGTGCCGTGATCCGTACGCATTTCGGCGACGAGCGCACCCGTTCCTGGGAGCCCGCGCGTCGCCTCCTCGAGGGTGAAGCTTCCCTTCGCGGGATCGTCTGGACTCACCGGCACCGTTGCGACGGGGCGCGCGGTGACTTTCCGATGTCCCTTGGGAACGGGGATGCTCGGCTCCGGGCTCGCCGTCGGCTCCTCCGCGCTCGCGGTCGGGCTCGCCGTCGGCGCCTCGGCGCTGGGTGCCGGCGCTTGGGCTTTCGTCTCTGCGGTTGCCGTCGTGTCTTGCGCCGCCCAGCCCACGGGCTCCGGCGGCGCCTTCTCGCACGAAAGGGCGAGCACGACGAACGCCGGAGTCCACACGCGTCCGCGCGCGGCGCTCTTGGCTCGGCGCCGGAGGGTTTCGAGTCGTGAAAGGCAGCTCATGGTGGGCTCCGGAAGGTAGCCCGGTCTCGAGTCGCGTCCAGAGCGCCGGCGCTACTCGAAAACGGCCCGCATCCCCGGCGTGACGCCGTGAGCCCGCACCCAGCCGGCGTTCACCTCGAGCACGTGCCCGGCGGGACACGGAATGCTGCGCGAGCGATCGTTGAGCACCGGGACCTGCTCGTGCACGCCGAGCACGGTGCCGTCCAACGCGAGAAAGAGCATGTCGAGCGGAATGCAGGTGTTGCGCATCCAGAACGAGCGCACCCGCTCGTCGGCCCAGGAAAAGAGCATTCCGGTTCCTTCGGGCAGCTCGGTTCGATACATCAGGCCGCGCGCGTGCTCGGTGGGGGTCTTGGCGAGCTCGACCTGGACCTCCGGGGCTCCGGGAGCCTCCGGGAAACGCACGACCCCCCGCGGCAGGTCGGGAACCGGACCGGGATCCGGCGGGCAGCTCGTCGCCGGGGGCGCGGGAGGCGGCGGCTCGCTCGGGAGCGGCACCAGGCAGGTCGGGGCGGGCTGGGGCGATGCCGTGGCGCCCCCAACGGGAGCCTCGGCGTTCGCGTCGGAAGCCTCGCCCGGGGGGCTCGCGAGCGTGGGGGGCGCCTCTGCCTTCGGCGTCGAGCT
>QGUH01000533.1 GCA_003242355.1 Pseudomonadota bacterium | reverse complement strand
TCAACGAAAGAACGCATTACGGTTTCGATACCGGTCCGTGGGCTCCGGGATTTGGATAAGAGACCGGTCCACCGACGGACCGCTGCCGTCGTCGAGCAGCTTGCGCAAGTCGCGGCCCTCGAGGAACTCGAGCACCATGTACGGCGCGCCGTTCTCGGCGCGCCCGCTGTCGAGAACGCGCGCCACGTAGGGGCTCCGGAGCTTCGCCACGGCGCGCGCCTCGTTCAGGAAGCGAGCGACCGCCTCCTCGTCGAGCGAGAGCTCGGGACGCACGATCTTGATCGCTACCGGCTGGTCGAGCTCGACGTGTCGTCCGCGATACACCAGGCCCATCCCGCCCTCGGCGAGCAGCGCCTCGAGCGCGTACTTGCCGGCGAGAACCGACCTGCCCGGTAGGGGCGAGTTCGGCGTTGTCGCGGTGGAGAGCTCGGGCATCGCTTCGGATCCGAAAAGCGAGCTGCAAGGGGCGGACCACGTGCGCACGTCGGCAGCCGCACGCGACGCTGCACGCGGGCAGCCGTCCGCCGACGCGGCAAACTGCCGCGTCAGGGCGGGTGCGCCTCGCGACGCGCGCGATCCCGCGCGCCCACGCGGATCGCCGAAATCTCCGCCCCACCGCCGGCAGAAATTCGCGGCCCTGGCGCAGAATCCCCGGCACGGAACGTGCTGGCCCTGCTGCGGAGGATCACGTGCGCAAGAACGCCAAGGCCATCCGCGGCTCGTCGATCCACGCGAGCGACGGAGAGCTCGGAAGAGTCGACGATCTCCTGTTCGACGACGAAAAGTGGGTCGTGCGCTACCTCGTCGTGGATACCGGCTCGTGGCTCACGGGGCGCAAGGTGCTGATCTCGCCGATCGCCGTTCGGCGCATCGACTGGGAGCACGGCACCGTGGTCGTCGACCTCACGCGGCGAGAAGTCGAGCAGAGCCCCGACGTGAGCACCGATCGGCCGGTATCGCGCCAGCAGGAGCTCCGGCTCTTCGAGTACTACGGATATCAACCCTACTGGTGGGGCTACGGCACGTGGGGCGTGGGCATGTACCCCGGCGCGTTGGCGCCCGTGCTCGGCGCGAGCGGGCTCGCGGCGCGGAACGAGCCCTGCGCGGAGCCCGTGGCAGCCGACGAAACGCCGGAAAAAAAGCCGGATCCCCACCTGCGCAGCATGCGCGAGGTGATCGGGTATCACCTCCGCGCACGCGACGGTGACCTCGGGCACGTCGAAGACTTCGTGCTCGACGACACCACGTTCGAGCTCGTCGCGCTGATCGTGGACACGCGCAACTTCTGGCCGAGCAAGAGCGTCCTGATCTCGCCGAAACAGGTCACCCACGTGAGCTGGCCCGAGCGTCGCGTAGGTGTGAGCCTCACACGCGCGCGGGTGCGAGGCGAGCCGCCGTTCGACGCCTCGCTGCTCGAACGACGCCAGCCCTGATCGTCGCGATTTTTCGTGACGCGATGCTGGTCGCGTGCGGTTTTTCGCACCGAACCGTTGCTCTTTGGCGCTCTGGCGTGCAAAGTTCCCCTCTCCCCGCGCGCGATTCGCGCCGTGGTTCGCTCACGCGAGCGTGGCGCGTGAGCTCGGCCCGACCCCGGGCTGCCCGGACGGGCCCTTCTCGAGGAGTGCGGAATGTCTCGACTCATCGTGGTCTCGAATCGTCTGCCCTTCACGCTCCGTGCCCACGAAAGCGGGTTCGAGCTCACCCCGAGCGCCGGAGGCCTGGTCACGGCGCTCGGCAGCTATCTCGCCGGCAAACAGCGAGAGGACCCCGAGTTCGAGTGCATCTGGGTAGGCTGGCCCGGCGGACCGGTCCCGAAGGAGCAGGAAGCGGCGGTCAAGCAGCGCGCGTTGGAGGAGTACCGCGCGCATCCCGTCTTCCTGACCCCCGAGGAGGTCGACAACTTCTATCACGGGTTCTCGAACAAGACGCTCTGGCCGCTGTTCCACTACGCGCCTTCGTACGTCGAGTACGACCCGAAGTATTGGGACAGCTACGTTCACGTGAACACGCTGTTCCGGGACGCCGTCCTCGAGGTGTTTCGTCCCGGCGACGTGATCTGGGTGCACGATTATCAGCTCTTGCTGTTGCCGGGCATGTTGCGTGACGCGCTGCCGGACGCGAGCATCGGGTTCTTCCTCCACATCCCGTTCCCGGCTCACGAAATCTTTCGTCTCATGCCGGGCGAGTGGAAGCGCTCGATCCTCTCCGGAATGCTCGGCGCGGATCTGATCGGCTTCCACACCCACGACTACACCCAATACTTCCTGCACTGCGTCTTCCGCGTGCTCGGCCACGACCATCACCTCGGCCAGATCGCGATGGAGGAGCGCGTGCGACGCGCGGATACGTTCCCCATCGGCATCGACTTCGATCGCTTCATGGAGGCGGCGCGGAGCGAGCGCGTCGCCAAGCTGGCCGAGGAGATTCTCCTCGGAATCCGTGGGCGAAAGGCCATCTTCTCGGTCGACCGACTGGATTACACGAAGGGGCTCCTGAATCGCCTGCGCGGCTACGAGGAGTTCCTCGTCCGCTATCCGGAATGGCGAGGCCAGGTCGTGTTCCTGCTCACGGTGGTGCCCTCGCGCGAGGAGGTCCCGCAGTACCAGCGCATGAAGCAGGAGCTCGACGAGCGCGTCGGCCAGATCAACGGCCAATTCGGCACGATGGAGTGGGTCCCCATCGTCTACTCGTACCGCTCGCTCGATTTCGAGATGCTGAGCGCGCTGTACGTCCTCTCGCCGGTCGCGTTGATCACGCCGCTGCGCGACGGCATGAACCTCGTCGCCAAGGAGTATCTCGCTTCGAAGCCGGATGGGACGGGCGTCTTGATCTTGAGCGAGATGGCGGGCGCGGCGCGAGAGCTCGGAGAAGCGCTGCTCATCAATCCCAACCACTTCGTCGAGATCGCCGACGCCCTCCACCAGGCGCTCACCATGGATCCCGAGGAGCAGGTGCGGCGCAATCGGCCCATGCAGGAACGGCTGCGCGCGTACGATTCGCGGCGGTGGGCCGAGCACTTCTTGTCGTCGCTCGCGCGCGTCAAAACCCAGCAAGGGCAGCTCGCCACGCGCCAACTCACTCCGGCGCTCCAGGAAGACGTGGTGCGTTCCCTGGTCGAGGCGAAGAAGCGCCTCATCCTGCTCGATTACGACGGAACTCTGGTCCCGTTCGCTTCCCAGCCGAACCTCGCTGCACCCGATCCCGAGCTGCTCACGCTGCTCGGGCGGCTGTCGGAAACCCCGGGGTCGATGGTCTTCCTCATCAGCGGGAGAGACAAGGGCACGCTCGGTGAGTGGTTCCGAACGTCGAAGATCGGCATCATCGCCGAGCACGGCGCCTCGATCCGCGAGGACAACGGCCAGTGGCGGCTTCTCAAGCCGCTCACCACGGAGTGGAAGGGGCGCCTTCGCCCGATTCTGCGCATGTACGTGGACCAGGTCGCGGGCTCGTTGCTCGAGGAAAAGGAGTTCTCGCTCGCCTGGCATTACCGCCGCTGCGAGCCCGAGCTCGGCGCGCAGCGTGCCAAGGAGCTCATCGACGAGGTGACCCAATTCACGGCAAACCTCGACGTGCAGGTCCTCGAGGGCAAGAAGGTCGTCGAAATCCGAAACTCCGGCGTCAACAAAGGAGCTGCTGCGCTGTCGGTCGTGAGCGAGCTGCGCCCGGATCGCATCCTCGCCATCGGCGACGATCAAACCGACGAAGATCTCTTCCGCGCGCTCCCCACCGACGCCATCACCGTCCGCGTCGGGACCCCCTTCTCCCACGCCCGCTACAGCCTCAACAACCACCGCGACGTCCGCGCCCTTCTCGACCTTTTGGCACGCCGGCTGAGTTGATCCGCGCCGTCTTCCACGGCTCGGCGCGCGGCACGCGCCGTCTCCCACGGCTCGGAACCGCGGCTGAGTTGACCGGTCCCCGCTTCCACGGCTCGGCACCGTGGCTCTAGAACGCCGATCGGTTCGACCGATCGGC
>QGUH01000532.1 GCA_003242355.1 Pseudomonadota bacterium | reverse complement strand
TGTGGGAACACCATTGGCCACGGGGGGGGCGGGTCGATTCGGGGAGCCGGCCCGCTGAAGAACCTCGTGTTCTCCGTGCACATGTACGACGTGTACGGACAGAGCAGCAGGGTGAGCAGCTACTTTACGACCTTCCTCAGCAACTACGTGGCACCGCTCATCGTCGGCGAGTTCGCGGCCGATCACGGCCCGGGCAAAGAGGTCGACGAGGATACGATCATGCAACTCGCCGAGCAGCACGGCATCGGCTATCTTGGCTGGTCGTGGTCCGGCAACGGCGATGGCCTCCAATCGCTCGACATCACCACCAACTTCGACCCGAACAACCTGACGCCCTGGGGCAACCGCCTCATCAACGGTGCAAACGGGATCGTGTCGACGTCCGATCTCTGCACGTGCTTCAACTGACGCGCCAGGGGCGCTCGTGAGCGCCCCTGCTCCCCGCCGAGCCCGTCGTTCGTGAACGAAAGGCCGTCTCGTCCCGCCCACCTCCGACCCGCGCTCTGGCTCCTCTTGGGAGCCGGGGGCGTCGCGCTGGCCGCGTCGTACTTGGCGCCCGGCTCCGAAGGGGCCGAGCCCGCGCCGCCTGCAGGCTCCGCCGAGCGTGCACCGACGAACGAGCGCGAGCGCGACGGCGAGCGGGCAGCCGCGCTCGCAACACTGCGCGCTCGGCGCGCTCCGAACAGCACGCGGTTCCCGCCGGAGCTCGCCCGCGCGCCCGAGAACGCACGGCTGTTCACGGAGCTGGCCGCTACGAGCACCGACCCGCGCGAAATCGAGGCCGCGCTGCGCGCGATTCCGTTCGCGTACGCCTCGCGTCCAACGCCACGCCGCCCGGGGCCCGATGCCGAGCTCGAACGCGTGCTCCTCGAGCACGTCGCGTCCGAGCATCCCGCGATCGCGCTCGCCGCGCTCGCGGCAGCAGCCGTGCCCTTGATGGCGAAGGAGCCGAGCGCGGCGCTCACGGACGCCATCGTCGACCTCGCGGACGCCGATCAACCGACGCCCCGGCGGTACGCGGCGCTCGAAGCACTCAATCGGGTGCGTCCGAATCGCCGAGCGGATTCGGTGCTCGTCGCGTTCGAGCGCACGCTCGCGGCTCCCGAGCCCCACCTCGTTTCGCTCGCGCTGCTCGCGCTCGGCGAGAGCGGGCGGTCGCTCGAGCAGAGCTCGGCCGTGAACCGCGACGCGCTCGCCGCACGCGTGCTCGAGCTCGCTCATCACTCCGACCCCGGCGTGCGGGGCCGTGCGCTGTTCGTGCTCGCCGAGCTGCCCTGGCTGGTCGCGCCGAAGCTCCGGGTCGAAGCGGCGCGCGATCACCTCGACGATCGCCATCCCTTCGTTCGTGCACAGGCCGCCGCGCTTTCCGCGCGTTGCGATCAGCCGATGGCGATTCACTGGCTCGTCGGGCTTTTCGGCGATCTCGAGCCCGCGCGTTACGAGCTCACGGGATGGACGCAGCTCGACGGAAAGCCTGGCACGCTCGTGCACCTGCTCCCGGGGCGCAGCCGCGTCGCCGATGCGGCGCTTTTCGCGGCCCAGTCACTCGCTCAGGGCGTCTCGCACGCAACGCCACTCCGTCTGACGCTCGGCGGACGGGCGGCGAGCGACGAAACGGTGCTGCAAAACGCGAAGCTTGCGCGCGCGTGGTACCGGGCGGAACGCGCGCGCATTCCGCGCGAGTTTCTCGAGAAACCCTGAAACGTTGACGGGTCGTCGCCGGAGCGCGAGCGCATCCGCTGCGACATCGGGCTCGAGCGCGACTCCGAACGCGTAAGGGCGCGGCAGCGCGAGCACCGGCCATTCGAAAAGCACGCACCGCCGGTCCTGGTGTGGGCCGGCTGCGCCGTGTCCGCCGACCCGGCGCTGTGTCTCCGGGGACACACGCGCGCGGCAGAGTCCCAATGATTTCACTGAGTTGTATGCGGCACGCGCCTTGCGTCCGGCGGGTGCATGTTGCGCTTTCGGTGGCTCTTGCCCGCACTGTGTCTCACGGCGATCGGCTTCGACGCACACGCGGACGCCCACGACGACGTCCGCGACATTCGTCGAGGGCTCATGCCGGTTCGCCACGAGCTGCTCGGGTACACGGATCGGCACGAGTTCGTGTTCCGCTCGCTGGAGTGCGCCGACGAGCTCGGAGCGTGCCACGCCGACGTCACGACGGTGCCGCCGAACGGTGAACCCGTAGAAGAGTCTCTGCTCAGCTTCGATTGCACGAGCCACGACTCCTGCGCGGTCCTTCCCGACGAAGTCGCCGAGGAGTTCGTGCTCGCCGAGACCCGCGTGCTCTCGCAGCTCCCGGACTTGCAGGGTGCCCCCCAGGTGGCGGTGCCGTCGAGCGCGCTCGAAGCGCTGGTCACGGGTCCCGTGACGGTCACGGTGCAAACGCGCCCCACGGCGGAGCCCGGCGGCCACGGCGTGCACACCGAGCTCGTCGCTCGTGCGCCGAATGGGGCCGAAGTGGACATCGCGACGATCTCGACCTTCGACGGGGAGGTGGAGGACGCTCGTCTCGAAGCCGCGTACCGCTCGACGGACGGCAAGCACGTCGCGTTCGTGGTCTTGTACCGCCCGGGCACCGTGTGCTGGGGTCCGTACGACAAGCTCGCGTTCGTCGTCGTGGACACGGCCAAGGCCCGCGCGCGCCTCGCGAACGCCTCGGGCCTCGTCGCGAAGCGGAACGGCGAAGTCGCTCTCGCTCGCGCCGCGTTCGTCCAGGCGAGCGAGCTCGCGCCGACTCAAGCCTTCGCCTGGTACAACCGCGCGGCTCTGTCCGCGCGCTTCGGGGACACGCACGACGCGCTCGAGAGCCTGCGCCGCGCCGTCAAGCTCAACAAGAAGCTCGCCGTACGCGCGTGCACCGAAACCGACCTCGCTTCGATCGCCCTCCCTGCCACCAAGGAAAAGCTCCTGCGCTGCGGTGCGGCCTCGAGCACGGAATGAGCTGAACGTCGCCCAAGCCCGTGCTCGCCTCGCGAACGCCGCACGCTTCACGAAGGAGACGGGCCATGCCGCTCCCCGGCGGATAGGTCCCCGCCCCCGGTGAGGTTCGGCAGCTTTACCTTCAGCGCGATGCCGAGAGCGCCGAGCGCAGCAATCGTGAACACCAGCGCCTCGCCCCCCGTGCGCGGGATCTCGAGCGCAAGCAGGCTGACGCCGGCTGCATAGGCGACCGTGACGACGAAGCCGAGGAGCACGCCCCCGAGCACGTCCAGCGCGACCCGGTTCGACGGTTTCCCGCGCAATCCGCCCCGACGGAGCTCGCCCGCGAGGGCGCCGATCACGCCGCCGATCGTCGCGGCCAACAGGAACCGGAGCGGCCACTGAAACCAGATCTGCTCCTTGCCGCTGCTGGCAGCAGGGCCGTAGGCCACGACGCGCACCATGCCCGTGCCCGAGGAGCGGAGCTCCGTCATTGCAACGCCGTGCTCGTCCAGCACGAGCTCCGTTTTCGAGAGACGACCGCGGTCGGCACTCAACACGACGACCTGACCCGCTGGGTTCGGGAGGCCTTCGGCTCTGACGACCACGTCCGCGCTTTCGAGGCCGAAACCTTGAATCGACGACGAGCTCAGCGTCACGTCGAGATGGGGACGGATGACGTCGAGCCTCAGCACGAGCCCCACGGGATCGATGGCCGGACGAATCTTCACCGGAACGCGCTCCGAGACCGTGCTCGCCTCCAGGCCGATCGTGGACCAGGCATTGGTGCGCTCGAGCTCGAACAGGTGCGGCGAGACGCGATCGACCTCACCGGTCACGAGGACCTGTACCGGCTGCGGCAAGTCGTAGCGAGCGGCGGGCTCCTCCGCGTCCATCAGCGTGACGTAAACCTGCGCGGCGAACGATCGGCCTTCCGGCGTGATGCGAAACCCCCCACCCCCCACTTCCGCGCCCAGGGGCGAAGGGCGGGGCCGGCCCTGCTCGCGCACGAACGCCATCCAATAGGGCCTGTCCTTTATACAACTTTTACCCT
>QGUH01000531.1 GCA_003242355.1 Pseudomonadota bacterium | reverse complement strand
CCTCCGCGTCTGCATCCCGACGATCGAAGGTGAGCGCGCCCGAACGTGATGAGACGGGGCGCGGCCTCACCGGTTCGCGCTGCACCATCGACGATCGAACCGGAGTGGGATCTCCAGTCGACGCGCTCGGGGCGAGCGCCTACTCGACGGCGGCCACGGCGGTGAGGAGCCGATCTTCGGTCAGATCGGAGCCGCCGACCCAACGCACGCGGCCACGCCCATCGACGACGAAGGTCTTCGGCACCGTGTCGATGTGGAAGAGACGCGCGATGCTGCCATCCTGGTCCACGATGACGGGAAAGCGCACTTCGTGCTTTCGCGTGAGGGAGCGAGCGCCCGAATCGTCCGGATCGCCGAACACGCCGACCACGACGACGTCGTGTCTATCTTCGTACATGGCTTGCGCGGCGAGCAGCGTCGCTTCGCACGGGCCGCAGTCGGAGGTGACGAAGCTGACCACGACCGTGCGCCCGCTGTACGCGCCGCTGTAAATCGGGCTTCCGTTCAACGTGTGCGATTCGAAGCCGGGCATCACGTCCCCGAGCAACGGGCTCGCTTGCGAACGCGGGGGCGGGGGCGAAGCGCAACTCCCAGTGAGCACGAGAACCAGAAGCCCGGGGCCCACGAGCGCTCCAAAACGCATCGAGCGGAACCATACCCGTCCGATTCGCTATTGCGCAATGTAAGTCCTCTGGAGTCGCGTTGCGCACTCGCTACGATGACCGCGCAACCAAGGGAATTCATCGGAGCGCGCGGGGCGGCGTGCAGCACCCGAGGTGAGCGTGCAAACTTGTAGTTTTCGCGCGCGTCGCCTCCGAAGCGACGAACGGTCGGGATCGCCCCGGATGACGCAAAAGCGGCGTCGAGCCGAGCGCTCGCGTGAGCCGCCCTCCGCCGAATTCACCTCGGTGTGCAGGAGCGCGCGAGCATCATGCGCAAGTTCCGCGACGAAACGTCGCTCGCCTCGCACGTTCGCCCGCCGTACCGAACAAACGCGCGTACCTCGGACGACGAAGCCGAACCGGAAATCGTCTCGACCCCACACGGAATGGTTTCTGCAGCGGATCGCGGGGCGAGGTGAGGCATGGTCAAACGCAGCCTGATCTATTTGCTGAGTGCGGCGCTCTGCGCGCTTCCCGCGTGCGGTGACGACGAAGAGATCCAGGAAGTCATCGAAGGAGACGGCAACGGAAACGGCAACGGCGACGACGGCGATCTCACGGACTCTGAGGTCCTCGGCGCGGTGAGCGTGGCGAACCGCGCGGAGATTCGGCAGGCCGAGCTCGCCGTCGAGCGTGGAAACGCGGAAGCCGTGACGACCTACGCGGAGATGATGATCGAAGACCACACGACCGCGGAGCAGCGGCTTCGGGCGCTCGCGACGGAACAGGGGCTCCCGGTGGAAGACAGCTCGGTGAGCCGCATGCTCGAGGCCCAGTCCGACGGCATCGAGATCCTGCTCGAGTCGCTCCCCGACGCGGAGTTCGACAGCGCGTACATCGACGCCCAGGTCGAAGTTCACGAGGGGTTGCTCGACCTCATCGACACGCGGCTCATCCCCGAAGCATCCGAGCCGCTCATCGTCGATTACCTGGAAGAATTGAGGGACACGATCGAGGAGCACCTCGAGACCGCGCTCGACGTCCGCGACGCCATCGACTAATCGCAGCTTCGCGGGGTGACGTGCCCGCTTTCCGACGCGGGCACCGGTCTTCACGCACAGCGAGATCGCCGATCCGTCGGACGGATCGGCGGTCTAGCCTTGTTTCGTAGGGGGGCGGCACGCGCCGCCCCTCTTCGTCGAGGTGAACTCGACGGGGCCCCTCCCCATGCGGGCACTCCGTCCGACGCTGTTTTCCGCGTATTTCGGCGCGTTCCTAGCCGTTTGTCGCTCTAGAACTCCGATCGATTTGACCGATCCGTGGTCTAGCCTTGCTTCGGAGGGGCGGCACGCGCCGCCCCTCTTCGTCGAGGTGAGCTCGGCGGGGCCCCTCCCCACGCGGGCACTCCGTCCGATGCTGTTTTCCGCCTATTTCGGCGCGTTCCCAACCGTTCGTCGCTCCAATTAGACCGAGTCGCGTCGGCGCAGGATGATCAGGATGGCGATGAACACCACCACCGTCATCCCGAGCAGGATGGCGGGCGGCAGCCAGGGGTTCGCGTAGGTGGTGAAGCCCCAGGCGCCCGTCAAATCCGTGCTCGCGATCTGCGCCTCGGCGCAGCGGAACTTGCCTTGGGTGATGAAGCTGTCCACCGCCGTGAGGTCGGGCCGTTTGAGATCGATGATCCAGGCGGGCTGATTCGCGACGGCGAGCCGCTCCTGCGCCACCACGCCCTGGAAGCCCCAGCGCGCCGGGATCAGGTACATCGGCCATTCGAGCAGGGGATTGGTCGTCATCGGCACCATCAGCCCACCTAGAACGACTTGCGGAATCAGCGCGATGGGCGTGAGCGCCATCGCCGCCTCGCTGCTCGTGACGAGGGTGCTGAGCAGCAGGCCCACCGCCACGGAGTTCATCGCGGTGACGATCAACGTGAGTAGGGACGCGGCGAACGCGGGCGGCCCACCACTGAACTTGAGCGTGAAGAAGACGATGAAGAGCAGGACCGTGCACTGAATCACGCAGAACAGGCTCAACAGTAGGAACTTCGAGCCCACGTAGTTGAAGAGCTTGAGGTTGACCATCCGCTCGCGCTTGTAGATGGCCCGTTCGCTCACGATCTCGCGCGCGGCGTTGCTCGTCCCGAACCACACCGCGGCGACGACCAGGAAGAAGATCGCCCCGGAGTGATCGGGCGTCGTCGGCAGGTTCTTCAACACCTCTTCCGTGCCCGAGCCGAGCCCGCTCGCGCGTCGCCCGAGCTCCTGCAGCGCGCCCAGGCACCAGTACGGAATGGCGTCCTTTTGGCCGCCGAACACCAGCGCGAGCAGAATGCCGATGATGGGCGCCTGGAGCAGCATGATCGCCGTGCCGCTCAGGTCGCGCACCTTCACTTTGAAGTAGCGCTCGAACAAAAGCCCGAACTGGCCCCGAGTGGGCGGCGCGCTCTGGGGCACGCCGTGCTGCGACGAGCCGGTGCCGACGGCGCGCCGCCCCGAGTACATCTTCTGGAAGATCGGGTTGGTCGGCGCGAAGTATTCGTCGTGCCACGCGCGGGCCGCCTGGGCACGCGCGAGAAAGCGGGGAGCCTGGGGATCCCGCGCGCGGAGCGCCTCGTAGATCGGGCGCTCGCGCTGGTTGAGCATGTCGAACATGTCGCGCGGGTTGTCGACGGTGTTCGGCTTGCCCTGCTTCTCGAGGTACGAGCCGAAGAAGCGGTAACCGTCGCGGGGCGGGCCGTAGAACATCGTGACGCCGCCCGTGCCGAGCACGAGCGCGAGGTTGAACTTCTCGAACTCGTCCTTCGCGGGCTGGTGGATCGTCGTGATGATCGTCTTGCCGGTTTGTTTGGCGAGGTCCGAGAGCAGTTGGATCAACGCCGCGGTGTCGTCCGCCGCGAGCCCGCTCGTCGGCTCGTCGAGGAACATGATCACGGGGTCGGTGACCAGCTCCATGGCGATGTTGACGCGCTTGCGCTGCCCGCCGGAGAGGATCTTCTTCTCCGGCTTGCCGATGGGCAGATGCGCGATGCTCTCGAGCCCGAGCTGCGCGAGCGTCGTCGCGACGCGGCGTTCGATCTCCTCCTCCGAGTAGTCGGGCGGTAGGCGGAACTTCGCGCTGTACCGGACGGCCTCGTACACCGTCAGCTCCGGATGCACGATGTCGTCTTGAGGCACGTAGCCGATCGAGCCGCGCAGGGCGTCGTAGATCGCGTACAGGTCCTCGCCGTTGATGCGCACCTGGCCGGAGCTCGGCGGCAAATAGCCGTTCAGCGTGAGCAAGAGCGTCGCCTTGCGGGCGCCGCTCGGGCCCATGAGCGGGATGGGATCGCCCGGGGGGGCCTGAAAGTTGACGTGTTGGGGAAGGTGTTTTTGTCCCCG
>QGUH01000530.1 GCA_003242355.1 Pseudomonadota bacterium | reverse complement strand
CTCGTGCTTGACGCGTTCCGTGACGGGGCCGTTCTCGAGGTGCTCGAGCAGCGTGGGCCCGTCGTACCAGGGCACGTTCTCGCTCCGGTGCACGACGTTGTCGCCCGCGAGCGCGCTCACCGGAATGAAGGTGACGCCCTTGAAGCCGAGGTGAGCGACGAAGTCGGCGAACGTCGAGCGGATCTTCTCGAAGACCTCCTGACGGTAGCCCTCGAGGTCCATCTTGTTCACGCACACCACGAGCTGCGGGATGCCGAGCAGCGAGGCGATGTACGCGTGGCGCCGCGACTGTTGGAGCACGCCGAGCCGCGCGTCGATCAGGATGATGGCGACGTTCGCGGTGGAGGCGCCCGTCGCCATGTTGCGCGTGTACTGCACGTGGCCGGGCGTGTCGGCGATGATGAACTTGCGCTTGGCCGTCGAGAAGTAGCGGTAGGCGACGTCGATGGTGATGCCCTGCTCGCGTTCCGCCTTCAGCCCGTCGGTGAACAGCGAGAAGTCGATCTCGAGGCCCGCGCGCGACGAGGCGCGCTTCACGGCCTTGAGCTGATCTTCGTAGACGCCGTGCGTGTCGTGCAGAAGGCGCCCGATCAGGGTCGATTTGCCGTCGTCGACGGAGCCAACCGTCACGAACCGGAGCAGCTCCTTCTGCTGGTGCTGCTCGAGATAAGCGAGGATGTCCTGGCTGATGAGCTCGGTTTCCTGCATGGCGGTCTCGCGTCGCGATCAGAAATAGCCTTCGCGCTTCTTCGCCTCCATCGAGGCTTCTTCGTCGTGATCGATCAAGCGGCCCTGCCGCTCGGAGTACTTGGTGAGGAGCATCTCGCGGATGATCTCGGGCAGCGTGGTCGCGCTCGAGCGGATGGCGCCCGTGAGCGGGTAGCAGCCGAGCGTGCGGAAGCGGACGAGCTCCATGCGCGGCTTCTCGCCGGGCTCGAGGCGCATGCGCTCGTCATCCACCATGATCAGCGTGCCTTCGCGGTCGACCACGGGGCGATGCGCCGCGAAGTAGAGGGGCACGATCGGAAGGTTCTCGAGGTAGATGTAGAGCCAGATATCGAGCTCCGTCCAATTCGAGAGCGGGAAGACGCGGATGCTCTCGCCCTTGTTGATCTTGGCGTTGTACAGGTTCCAGAGCTCCGGCCGCTGATTCTTCGGGTCCCACTGCCCGTACCGGTCGCGGAACGAGTAGATGCGCTCCTTGGCGCGGGATCGCTCCTCGTCGCGCCGCGCGCCGCCGAAGGCCGCGTCGTACTGGCCCTCGTGCAGCGCTTGCAGCAGCGCGTGCGTCTTCATGATGGTCGTGTACTTCTGGCTGCCGTGATCGAAGGGGTTGATGTCCTCGTCGAGCCCCTGCTTGTTCACGTGCACGCGCAGCTCGAAGCCGTTCTCCGCGCAGAAGCGATCGCGAAACTCGATCATCTCGCGGAACTTCCAGGTCGTGTCGATGTGGAGTAGCGGGAAGGGCAGCTTGCCGCGATGGAAGGCCTTCCGCGCCAGATGGACCATCACGGAAGAGTCCTTGCCGATCGAGTAGAGCATCACGGGGCGCTCGAACTCGGCGACGACTTCGCGGATGATGTGGATGCTCTCGGCCTCGAGCTGCTTGAGATGCGACAGCCGGAGGTCCAGTGCGTCTTTGACATCCAGTGCAGGTGCAGCCATCGGGCGGGGATTTAACACTAATCTCATCGGAAATCTGGAAAAATTATTTTCCGCCAATGGTGCAATGGCCCGGCCTCCAGGGTGCGGAAATTCGCGGAAAAATCGCCGCCTCGGCGCGCGCCGGGGGCTGGGGAAGTTCCGAGACACGTCCACGGGACGTGGACGGACGGCAGATCGATGCGAGACGCCTCGCTCGGCAGTGCCGCGCGCCCGAGTGTCTTGCGGTTCGCCGTCGGCGCTCGAGGCGTCGTTCGTCAGACGATCGGTTCGAGGGCGGTCAGGGAAACGGCGGCGTTGCGGGCGCTCGCGAGACGCCGCAAGTACTCCGCGCGCGGGATGGTGTGCGCGCCGAGCGAGGCGAGGTGCGGCGTCAGGAACTGCACGTCGAACAGGCGAATGCCGGCAGCGAACACCGTGCGCACGGCGACGATGAGCGCCACCTTCGAGGCGTTCGTTTCGCGATGAAACATGCTCTCGGCCGCGAACAACCCGCCGAGGTGCACGCCATAGAGCCCGCCGACGAGGCGATCTCCGTTCCACACCTCGAAGCTGTGCGCGTGCCCGAGCTCGTGGAGCCGCACGTAGGCGCGCAACATCTCGGGCAGGATCCACGTGCCTTCTTCGCGTTCCTCGCCGCAGGCGCGCATCACGTCTTCGAAAGCGCGATCGTAGGTGACGCTGAACCGCTGCTTCGCGAGCACGCGACGCATGCTGCGTGATACGTGGAGCGTCGAGAGCTCGAGCACCGCGCGCGGATTCGGGCTCCACCAGAGGGGCGGCAACCCCTGATCGTACCAGGGAAAGATGCCGTGTGCGTACGCGGTGAGCAGCCACTCGGGAGCGAGTGACCCGCCGACGGCGACGAGGCCGCGATCGTCCGCACGGTTCGGATCCGGAAACTCGGGGAGACCGCGCGGGGACAGCACCACCGGGAGCACGCCGGTCACCGGCCCAGAATAGCGCTTCGGCCGAGGGGAGCCCGTGGATCCCGGCCGTTTCGCTCGGGGCGGCGCTCGCTGAGGGCTCCTTTACGGATCGTGCTCTCCAGGGGACAGGCCTGGCGGCCGATGCGGTGATCTCCCCGCGCCGCGTCTACAGTCGCATCGGTGAATCATCGCAGCTTGCTCGTCGCGCTCTTGCTCGGGGCCTGCCTCGGGCTCCTCGCGAACGCGCTGTTCCCCGAATCCAGCGTGCTCGCGGGCGTCGTTCGTTACGTCACCGAACCGATTGGGCGGATTTTCATTCGCCTGCTCCTGATGCTGGTGATTCCCGTCGTCTTCTCCGCGCTCGTCATCGGCGTGGGCGAGCTCGAGGTGCGCCAGCTCGGCAGGTTGGGGGTGCGCACGCTCGCGTACACCGTCGTGGTCTCGACGGTGGCCGTCCTCATCGGGCTGGTGCTCGTCAACGTGCTCAGGCCCGGGGACACGGTCACCGACGCGCTGCGCGCGCAGGCGCGCTCGAGCGTACAGGCGGCGCCCGCTCCCATGAGTGGATCGCCCGTCGATCTGATCGTCGGCATCGTTCCGACGAATCCCATTCAGGCCGCAGCCACGGGCGACATGCTCGGGTTCATCGCGTTCGCGCTGCTGTTCGGTGTCGGTTTGTCGCTCGTGCGCACGGAAGGAGCGGACACGCTGCGCCGGGCGATCCAGGGCTTGTTCGACGTTTCGATGCGGCTCATCGAAGGGGTGTTGCGGCTCGCGCCGATCGGCATCGCCGCGCTTCTGTTCTCGATGACGGCGCGCGTCGGCCTCGGCGTCATCGCGCAACTCGCCGCGTACGTGGGCGTCGTGCTGCTCGGCCTCGGCCTGCATCTGTTCGGCGTCTACTCGCTCAGCGTTCGCTTCCTCGGCGGCGTCTCGCCGCGGAAGTTCTTTCGCGCGACTCGGCTGGCGCTCGTCACCGCGTTCTCCACGGCATCGTCCAACGCGACCCTGCCCACCGCCATTCGCGTCGCCGACGAGAACCTGGGGCTGCCGCGCCACGTGAGTCGTTTCGTGCTCACCGCGGGAGCGACCGCCAATCAGAACGGCACGGCGCTCTTCGAGGGTGTCACGGTGCTCTTCCTCGCCCAGGCGTACGGCGTCGAGCTCGAGCTCCCGCAGCAAGCCATCGTGATGGCCATCTGCATCCTCGCCGGCATCGGCACGGCCGGCGTGCCCGCTGGCTCCTTGCCCGTGATCGCGATGATCCTGACTCTCCTCGGCATCCCCGCCGAAGGAATCGGCATCGTGCTCGGCGTCGATCGCTTTCTCGACATGTGCCGCACGACCGTAAACGTGGCGGGGGACTTGGCCGCCGCCGTGTACGTCGCCCGCGGCGGGG
>QGUH01000529.1 GCA_003242355.1 Pseudomonadota bacterium | reverse complement strand
TATTTGGAGTTAGTTTCGGAGCCTGCTTCCCACGAAGAGTCGCGGTACCGCCTGTAGTCCTGCATCGCAGCGATGACGCTGACCATGCTACCGGCGGCCCCGTGAGTCGTTCCTTGGGTGCGCGATTCGAGCTCTGTCATCAATCCGCCTTGGTTCAAAGTGAGAGTTAACCACATCGGGACGTTCTCGTCACGGCGTTCGGGTGCAACCGCGCCGAACCGGCGATGGTGTCGCGCGCTCGGGAATGCCCCGCGCGTGTCAATCGTTCTTCTCTCGATCGGCCGTGCTCGCGCCGGGTGCTCGGGTTGACCCCGATCGCAGCCGCGCGACCACATGGTGCCCGTGCGCGACGTGCCCGCCACTCGCGCGCACCCGCGCTGTCGTCGCGTTCCCGACATGTGCGCGTCTCGCGGATGCCCCAGGTCCCTGCGAGGTTCCCCCCGGGCCGTCCATGGGCGGGTACGATGATCCAGAACCTCGCACTCTCACCGCTCCGATGTCCGCCGCAGAGACCAGTCGCCCCCTGACGCTCCCGAGCACGATCCCGGTGGCGACGGTGCCGACGCGCCTCGACGACCCGGCGCTCTACATCAATCGGGAGCTCTCCTGGCTGGAGTTCAACGCACGCATCCTCGCCGAAGCCTCCGACCCCACGGTCCCTCTGTACGAGCGGCTCAAGTTCTGCGCCATCTTCGCCTCGAACCTCGACGAGTTCTTCATGGTGCGCGTGGCGGGCCTCAAGGCCCAGCTCCACGGCGAAATCGAGGAGGTGACGCCCGACGGGCTCACGCCGGAACAGCAGCTCGCGGCCATCGCCAAGCGCGTCCACGAGCTTACCGCGGAGCAGTATCGCGTCTGGAACGAGACGCTGCGCACCGAGCTCGCCGAGGCCGGCGTGGCCCTGCTCCGACCGGACGAGCTCGGTCCCAAGGAGCAGGCGCAGCTCGACGAGCACTTTCGTCGCGACATCTATCCCGTGCTCACGCCGATCGCGATCGACCCGGTGCACCCCTTCCCGCACGTCCGGAACAAGGGCATCAACGTCGGCCTCATCTTCGAGAAGCGCCTGCACTCGAGCGAGCCGTCGTTCGGCCTCGTGCAGGTGCCCACGATGCTGCCGCGGCTCGTCCGCGTCTCCGTCGAGGGCAAGCGCCGCGCCTTCGTCGCGCTCGAGGATCTCATTCTCCGCCACACGGCGACGATTTTTCCGCACATGAAGGTGGTCGGGCAGTACGCGTTCCGCGTCACCCGCAACTTCGACATCGAGATCGACGAGGAAGAAGGCGAAGACCTCTTGATCCTCCTGCAGGCGGAGCTCCGCCGACGCGAACGGGGCCACGCCGTTCGCCTGGAGGTGAGCGGCGACGCGCCGGACGAATCGATCCAGTGGTTGTGCCGCGAGCTCGAGATCGACCCCACGCGCGACGTGTACCGCTTGCCGGGCCCGCTTTTCCTCGGCGACATGACGGTGCTCACGGCGGGCGACGAACGCCGTTCGCTGCGCGACGAGGCGTTCACGCCGCAGTACGTGCCCCCGCTCCGCGACTCCGACGACTTCTTCGAGACGATTCGCGAGCGCGACATCCTCTTGCACCACCCCTACGAGGCGTTCGAGGCGGTGATCGATTTCTTGTGGCAGGCGGCCGAAGATCCGCGCGTGCTCGCGATCAAGCAGACGCTGTACCGCACGGGGGGCGAGTCGCCGCTGGTTCGGGCGCTGCAGCGCGCGGCCGAGCTCGGCAAGCAAGTGACGGCCCTGGTCGAGCTCAAGGCGCGCTTCGACGAGGAGAGCAACATCCGCTGGGCGCGCGCGCTCGAGCGCTCGGGCGTGAACGTGATGTATGGCCTCCTCGGCTTCAAAACGCACGCCAAGGTGATGATGGTCGTGCGCAAGGAGAGGACGGGCCTGCGGCGCTACGTGCACCTCGCGACGGGGAACTACAACCAGCAGACCGCGCGCCTCTACGAGGACATTTCGTTGTTCACCGCCCGCGAGGACTTCGCGGAGGACGCCACGGCGTTCTTCAACATGCTGACGGGCTACAGCGCTCCTTCGCGCTGGAACCGCATCGTGGTCGCGCCCCTCGGGCTGCACGAGGCCGTGCTCGGCCTCATCACGCGGGAGACCGAGCACGCGCTCGCGGGGCGGCCCGCGCGCATCGTCGCGAAGATGAACTC
Organism: Pseudomonadota bacterium; assembly: GCA_003242355.1. Taxonomy (GTDB): domain Bacteria; phylum Myxococcota_A; class Polyangia; order Polyangiales; family Polyangiaceae; genus PMG-095. The sequence goes on along the minus strand of QGUH01000529.1, from coordinate 1,816 downwards.
GCTGGTCGACGCGGACGTGATCGCCGCGCTCTACGCCGCCTCGCGCGCGGGAGTGGAGATCGACCTCTTGGTGCGCGGCATCTGCTGCTTGCGTCCCGGCGTGCCGGGCGTCAGCGAGCGCATTCGGGTCCACGCCGTTCTGGATCGCTTCCTCGAGCACGCCCGAATCTTCCACTTCAAGAACGGCGGGCAGGACGAGGTGTACTGCTCGAGCGCGGACTGGATGCCGCGCAATTTCAAGCGCCGCGTCGAGGTGCTGTTTCCGATCGTGGACGAAGCGCTCAAGCAGCGCGTGATCCACGAGATCCTGGGCACGATGCTCGCGGACCGCGTGAAGAGCTGGAACCTTACGCCGAGCGGGAAGTACGAGCGCCCGAACGCAGGGACGGGCATTCGCAGCCAGCAGCGCTTCATCGAGATCGCGCGCGAGCGCGCCCGCGAAGATGCGCGCCTCGGGCTCACCACCACGAGCCCGTTGCAGGCGCCCGCGTCACCGGCGTTCGAGAAGCTCCGGCGCCACGCGGTGAAGAAGCGCAAGCGCCGCCGTCACCAGGAGTGATCCGAACGGCGGCGAAAGAGCGCAAACGCCGTCACTGCCTGGAGTGATCCGACGGCGGCGGGATCCCACGGCGACGAAGAGCGTCGGCATCGGGAGAGCCGTCGGCATCTGGACGGGAGAGCCGTCGGCGCCTCGAGTGATCCGACGGAGAGGTGAAGAGTGTCGGCACCGGGAGAGCCGTCGGCATCTGGAGTGATCCGCACGGCGGTGAAGAGGCGCAAACGCCGGTGTTCCCGACGGGTGGAGGGGAACGAATGCCGTCGCACCTGGAGTGCTCCAGGAAAATGGGCGAGACGATGCGCCGCACTTTCGCGCGCGAAGGCTTCGCGACGCTCGAAAACGGGCGTTCGTGCACGTGCCGTTTTGCCACGGACGGGTGCGATTGACGCAGAGGAGGTCGGATCCCATCGTAGCTTCGTGCGCTACCGCGTGCTCGCCACCGATTACGATGGAACGCTCGCTCACCACGGCGTCGTCTCGAAGACGACCGTGCACGCGCTCGAGCGAGCGGCCCAAAGCGGGCGCAAGCTCGTGCTCGTCACCGGTCGCGAGCTTCGCGACTTGCTCGCCGCTTTCCCCGAAGCGGACGTGTTCGACTGCATCGTGGCCGAGAACGGTGGCGTGCTCTACGAACCGGCGACGCGCGAGGAAAAGCCCCTCGCCGGAGCGCCACCGCGCGCCCTGATCGCGACCTTGCACGCGCGCGGCGTCCAGCCGCTCTCCATCGGCCGCGTGGTCGTGGCCACCTGGGAGCCGCACGAGACGGTGGCCCTCGAAACAATTCGCGATCTCGGGCTCGATCTGCACGTGAGCTTCAACAAGGGTGCCGTGATGATCCTGCCCGATGGCGTGAACAAGAAGAGCGGGCTCGAGGCGGCGCTCCACCGGCTCGGGCTCTCGTTTCACGACACCGTCGGCGTGGGCGACGCGGAGAACGACCATGTCTTCCTCTGCGGCTGCGAATGCGCGGTCGCCGTCGCGAACGCCCTCGACGCGGTGAAAGACGAGTGCGATTGGGTGACCAGCGGTGAACGCGGCGCGGGGGTGGAAGAGCTCGTCCAGCGCCTGCTCGAAGACGATCTGGAATCGCTCGCTCCCAAGCTCACGCGCCATCACGTGCTGCTCGGTCGACGCGACGACGGCAGCGAAGTCACGCTCGCTCCGTCGGGTGGGGGGGGGCTCGGGGCGGGCGGCACCGGCAGCGGGAAGTCCACCGCCGTGACGGGTCTGCTCGAGCGGCTCTCCGACCGCGGCTAC
>QGUH01000002.1 GCA_003242355.1 Pseudomonadota bacterium | reverse complement strand
GTGCAGGTACCCGTGCTCCGCAGTGCTCCGCGCCACCGACGCCCGGACGCGTGGCGCGGAGCACTGCGGAGCACGGGTACCTGCACTGTGGCCCCACCGGCGCCGGGCACTTCGTGAAGATGGTGCACAACGGCATCGAGTACGGCGTGATGGCGGCCTACGCCGAGGGCCTCAACGTGCTTCATCGCGCCAACGTCGGCAAGGCCGAGCAGGTCGCCGATGCGGAAACGAGCCCGCTCGCGCGCCCCGAGTGGTACCGCTACGATTTCGACCTCGCCGAGATCACCGAGCTTTGGCGGAGAGGCAGCGTGATTGGCTCGTGGCTGTTGGATCTCACCGCGGAGGCGCTCGCGCGAAGTCCGTCGCTCTCCGAATTTCGTGGGCGCGTCTCGGATTCGGGTGAGGGCCGCTGGACGATTCAGGCCGCAATCGACGAGGGCGTGCCCGTGCACGTCTTGAGCGCCGCCCTCTTCGATCGTTTCGCCTCACGCGATCGCGCCGACTTCGCCAACCAGGTGCTCTGCGCCATGCGCGCCGCGTTCGGCGGTCACCGGGAAGGCTCTTCTTGAATCCCTCGTGTGCGCGGCGGCGTCGTGCCCGTCGTGCGCGCGCTCATTGCGGCGTGACTTCGCCCGCAGGAGTGGGAACCGGCGCGCTCGGCACGAACGACGGCTCGGCCGGGCTCGCCGCGGCGGGCCGGGCATGCGCCTCGCGATGGACGCGGTGCTCCGGCCGGAGCGCGGCGGCAGCGAGCAGGCAGAGCAGGGGACTGATGACCAGGTGATACCGGTCCTCGCCGAAGAAGATCACGTGCGTGAGCAGCGTGACCAGCACGAGCCCGACGGCGAAGCGCGTCGCGGGTGAGGACTCGGGGCGTCCCGGCCAGGGCAGCCACGCGGCGAGCGGCACGAACACGGCGAGCAGATAAAAGGGATGCGCGTCGTTCGTGAACCCGAACAGGGCGAGCGCAACGACGACCGCGAGCAAAACTCCTTGCACGACGCTGCCGCGCCCCTTCGAGAACGGCCAGGCGACGGCTCCGAGCGCAGCGACCACGAGCAGCAGCCGATGGTAGAGCGTGAGCAGGCCGCGGCCGGCGACGCGACGCTCTTCGGGCCAGCTCTTCGGATTCGCCTCGTGCAGGTACTCGATCGGGAACGACTCGTGATTGAACGTTTCGGCGAGTTTTAGGGGGGCGCGCGCGAGCCAGCGCCCGGGCGCCTCGAGGATTTTCGAGACGCCAACCTTCGCCCAGCAGCGATCCTGTTGGACTTGACCGGTGACCACGGGGCAGCCGTCCTCGGCGCGCAACACCCGAAAGCGTCCCGTCTCGGTGATCGCGCCGATGGCCAGGTTCCATCCGCCGTTCGTGGAGACGAGCGCGCAGCCGTCGAGGCGAGCGCAGTTTCTGAGTGTCCAGGGAGCGATCACGAGGAGCGCGACCGTGCCTGCCAGCACGAGGCCGGAGATCGCTCGTCGAAAGCCCTCCGGTCGCGCGAGGACCAGGAGCGGAAGGACGAGCAGCGAGGAGGGGCGGACGAGCGCCGCCGCGCCGAGGGCGAGGCCGAACAGCGCCGCTCTCTTCCGATACTCGACCGAAGAGACCGCGATGAGCCCGAGCAGCGCGAGCAGCATGGCGGTCAAGAGCTCGGTCATCACGAGCGCGCTCTGCGCGATGAGCCCCGGGTGGAGCGCAACGAGGGAGCCGGCGACGCGGGCGCGTGTCGCATCCAGCCCACGCCGCGCGATCCAGAACGTGAGCGCCGTGGCGAGCACGCCGAGCAGCACGTTCAATAGCGGCGCGACGAGCAACGACGTGCCGAAGATCCGGTAGATGCCGCCGAGCAGCGCGCTGTAGCCGACAGGGTAGTGCACCCAGGGCTTCCACTCGAGCGCGCCGTTCACCCACACGTCTTCCGAATAGCCGAGCCCGGCGGCGATGCGCTCCGCGCCGAAGTGGTAGTAGTGTCCGTCCCAGACCGGCTCGCGCGACCAGGCGATCGCCACGTACAGGCGAGGCAGCAGGGCGACGAGCACGAGCGCGAACAGGAACGCCCGATCGCCGCGGTCGGGGGCCGACCTCCCGGTCGGGCTCACGATCCGGCGTCCTCCTCCGGCGCGAGCGCGGCCCGCATGCGGGACAGATACGTTCGCGTCACCTGCGTCGGATCGAGCTTCAGATATTTCGCGAGCTCACGCACGAAGCCGCGCGTGTACACGAGCGGCGGGAGCTCCGCGTAGGCCTCGGCTTCGATCGCGCGCAGGTGCGCGACGGAAATCTTGGTTTGTTTGTTGATGTCCTCGAGCTCGATCCCTTGAGCTTCGCGCACTTTGCGGAGCAGAGGGCCCGTAAACTCCGTTTCCTGCGTGATCTCCCGAGCGAGCTCCTGGCGCAGCACCATGCGTTCGGCCTCCGCCGCCGCATCGGGCACGGTTCGGAGCGGCGGCTTGTGCGTCTGCTCGTCGGGAAACATCGACGCGTCGTAGGCCTTGCGCCGCAACGGATCGAGCAGCGTATCGTGCGCCTCCTCGACGCGCGCTTGCTCCACCCGGAGCTCCTCGGCGGTGAGCAGCGAGGTGAGCGGGAGGCTCCCGGGCTGATAGATCTCGCGCTGGCGTTTGTACGCCCGTCGGAGCTCTTCGTCGGTGGCGCCGCGATGGGTCCAGAGCACGTCGTAGAGGTTCGGCTCGTCCGGCACGATGGCGGGCGGCTCGTCGGAGGCACGCTCGGGCCGGTTCGAGGCGAGCGCGAGCACGCGCCGCGCGATGCGCTCGAGGTTGCGGGCGCTCTTGCTCGTGGGGCTGTCGATCAACAGCGGCCGCGACTTGACCACGCTCAGCCAGACGGCATCGTCGTGCTCGACGTGGCCGACGTAGTCGATGCGCACGCCCAAGTAGCGGTGTGCGAGGTCGCACATCGCGGGGCCGAGCTCGGCGTCGGTGCGGAGCCGCGTGTTGTTCACGACGAGGCGCGGACGGAGCTGCGTCAGCACCGTCGCTGCGCGCGCGGCGATCCCCGAGTCGTACCGCGCGATCGCGCGGACGAGCTCGATGGGCGAGGGCAGCGGTCCGACCTCGCCCTGCGCGCGTTCGACGAGGCGGAGCTTGAAACGGTCCTCGAGCAGGCTTCGTCGCAGCGAGCGCAGAAACACCGCGCGCAGCAGGCGATACGTGCCTTCGACGCTCGGAGGCTCGGGCGTCGTCACGCACACGACCTGGTCCGCCTCCAGAAAGAGATCCAGCGTGGAGGACCCGGTTCCAGCGCCCAGGTCGAGCAACACGTAGTCGACGTCGAGCTGACGCAGCTTGCGCGCCCAGCGCGGTTTTCTTCCCGGGCGAAGCGGCGCCGTCTGCCCGACGCGATAGGCCTGCGGAACGAGCAGAAGACCCGGGACCTGGGTCGGGACGGGATTGATGCCGTCCTCGTCCATTTCCTCGTCCGCGGGGCGTGCGGTGTTGAGGTCGAGGCCGAGCAGCGTGTGGAGCTCGGCGCCGAGCGGGCTCGCGTCGATCAAGAGAACCTTGCGCCCGAGCTGCGCCAGGTAGACGCCGAGATTGATCGACAGGGCGCTCGTGCCGGTGCCGCCGCGGGCGCCGATGGCAGCGATGACGTGGCGTACTCCGGGCGGTGCCGCCAGGCCCGGAAGGGGAGGAGCGGGGGGGAGGGGACCCTCGAGCATCGCGACGACGACCTGTACCGTTTGTGTTCCCGGCCGCCCACCCCTGCCGTGCCTCCGTCTCGCAGGGGCGGCTCGCACCGTCCCTGCCCGGCGCAGCGAACTCGGCGGGGCCCTCCCACGCGGGCACCGTGGTCGGCACGCGTCTTCGACGTGTTCCCGACCGCCTGTCGCTCGAGAAAGGCTCGTCGCGTCGGAAAGCGAAAACCGGGAATGAATTTTCGGAAGGTTGTACTAGGCTGCCCGGCGATGTTGAGCGTGCGAGCTGCCGCTGTCTTCGGCCTCGTGGCCCTTCTGTCGAGCAACCTTTCGGGGTGTCGGAGTCCCGGCGAACGCGGCACCGACCCAGGTGCGCAAATGCCGACAGCAACCGACGTTCGACTACAGGGCGTCGACACGTCGGCGCTCACGCCGCGCGAGAAATCGGAGTGGTCGCGCCTGGTGACGGAGCTCTTGGCGCCCTGTCCGGAGCACCCGGTCAGCGTCGCGCAATGCGTGAACGAATCGCGCGCCTGCGCCGCCTGCGTGCCGGCGGCGCGCTACCTCGTCGAGCAAGTGAGGCGTGGGGCAGCGCCGGCGCAAGCCGACGCGGCGTATCGCGCTCGGTTCTCGCCGGAAGCGGTCAAGAACATCGATACTTCCGGTTCGCCCGAGAAAGGGGCGAAGGATGCGCGCGTGACGATCGTGGAGTGGGCGGACTTCGAATGCCCGGCGTGCAACGCGGCGCGCTCCGTGCTCGACGCGGTCGTCGCGCGGTATCCCGGCGAGGTGAAGCTCGTCTTCAAGCACTTTCCTTTGAGCAACCACCCCCACGCGGAAAAGGCGGCGCGCGCGGCAGCGGCGGCTCAGGAACAGGGCAAGTTCTGGGAGATGCACGCGGCGCTCTTCGACAACCAGGAGAAGCTCGATGACGCGCTCATCGAGCGACTCGCCGGTGACATCGGGCTCGACGTCGCGCGCTTCCGCAAGGATCGCGACAGTGAAGCGATCGCGGATCGCGTGGCGCGCGATCGCAAGCAAGGCGAGGCGGTCAACCTCACGAGCACGCCGTCGATCTTCATCAACGGGCGGCACTTCCCGCCCACCAGCGAGTTCGCCGACGATCTCGATCAGTGGGTTCGGCTCGAAATCGAGCTGCGCGGCGGGCGCGTGTCGCCCGCTCCGGCCGCGAAGCCCGAGGCACCGAAGCACGAGGAGAAAACGGCGCCCGACTCCTCCGCACCGGCCCCGGGCGTTTCGGCGAGCGCAGCGTCGGCGCGGGTTCCATGAGGCACGGCGAGCTCCCTGGCTGTTTCCCCACCGGGCGACACTACCCGGGGATCGCACACTTGCTCAGGGTCGTGGCGAGCGGCCTGTGCGAGGAGTTCCCGAGCGAGCACCCCGTTTCGGATCTCCGTATCGTGGCGATCGACACCGAGACGACCGGGCGCGATCCCGCAGTCGATCGCATCGTCGAGATCGCGTGCGTGGTGTGGGCGAACGGCGACGTGGTCGAGCGCAAGTCGTGGCTGGTCAATCCCGGGCGACCGATTCCCAAAGAAGCGTTCGACGTACACGGCATTTCCGACGACGACGTTCGAGACAAGCCGTCGTTCGCCGAGCTCGCCGAAGAAGTGCTTTCGACGATGCACGGGGCGGTGCCGCTCGCGTACAACGCCGACTACGACCGGAGCGTCCTTTCCGCCGAAGTGGCGCGACTGCCCGCGGGCACGGTGAACAACCCGCCCGCGGCGCGCCGAAACGTCGATTGGATCGACCCGCTCGTCTGGGCGCGCGAGCTGCACAAGTACGAGAAAAGCAAGGCGCTCGGCGAGGTGAGCCAGCGGCTCGGCATCGCCATTCCCCAAGCGCACCGTGCGGAGCACGATGCGGAGGCGGCCTTGCGCGTGATGCTCGCGTTCGCCGTGGATCCGCGCGTGCCCCGCACCTACGGCGCGCTCATGCAGGAGCAGCGACGGCTCGCGCGCCTGCACGAGGAGGAGCGCCGGCTCTGGCGTTCCCGTGCGCCGGCCGCCGGAGCGACCGCGGCGCCCCAGGCGGCGTCACTCCGGGACGCGGAAGCTCCAGGGTAGTGTCACGGCGGTTCCCGTGAACGCCGGAACGCGTGCGCCGCGAAACGCTTCGACGACGCAGGCCCCGACCGGCGTCCCCGCGAATGGCGGGGGAATCGCAACGTTCGTCACGTGCCCGTCCGGCGCGAACGTGACGTTCGCGCGGCCCTGACCCTTCGCTCCACCCGGTCTGCGGCAGCCTGCAGCGCGCTGTGCCGCGCTCCCGAGTTGGGCCAATGCGACCCCGCGATTGAACGGCCCCGCGGGGTTCGCGGACGCCGCCACGTTCGAGGCGGAATCGGATCGTGACGTGCCGGTGGCCACGCCTTTCGGCTGCGTGCCCGCCACGGCCTGGGCAACGGCACGCGCCAGGTCACTTCCGACGGCGGGCGAAGGCTCGTCGGTGAGCACCACCTCCTCGGCGGCAATCCGTCGCGGCGCGGGCTCCTCGGTGAGCACGACGTCGATCGCCTTGGCCTGCTGCTTGTTGGGCGCGTTGCCCGCGACCGAGGCGCGAGTCGCTGGAGCCGCGGGCCGCGCTCCGGGCGTCGTTCGCGGACGAACGTTCGTCTCCACGAGCTCGATCTCGTGCTCTTCGCTGCCCTCCGCGGAATCGCGCGTGGCCGTTCCGGGTTCGGAAGGGGATTCCGTCTCGGACGCCGGCACCGAAGAGTGCGCAGCGGAGACGGGACGCTCGCTGCTCGCCAGAGGCCCGGCATCGCGGGGAGGCTGGGCCATCGCCCAGACGATCGAGGCGACGGCGGCGACCACGCCGCTGCAGGCGAACACCCACGGAGCGGCGCTCGACCGCGGCTGCGGGAAGATCTCGTACGTTTCCGGGCGCGGTGTCTTGGAGAGCGCGCCCGAGCTGTCGCGGCTCGGCTCCGGGGCGGACGCGGGCGCGACGCCGGAGAACGACGTCGCCTGGAGCGGGACGTCGGGAATCAGGTTTTGATTCACGGCGCCATCCACGGCGAGCAACGCTTGGTGCAGCTTGCTGCGCACTTCTTCGATGTGCGAGCCGAGCACGCGCCGAACCAGGCTCGCCGTGGCTCGCCGCGCGACGAAGATGCGTTCGTCGCGCAGGTATTGCTCGAGCGCTTCCCCGAATTCGAGCGCCGTGGCGAACCGTCGGTCCACCTGGGGTTGGAGCGCCCTTCCCAGGATCGCGCGGAGCTTTTCGGGGTAGCGGGAGTCGTGCGACCGCGGATCGGGAATGCGTGCTTCCCGCACCAGCGCGATGGTGTGCGCCGGGCTCTCGCCTTGGAACAAGCGCGCTCCGGTGGTGATCTCGTAAAGGACGATGCCGAGAGAGAAGACGTCGCTTCGTCGATCGAGCGGCTCGCCGCGTGCTTGCTCCGGCGACATGTAGCCGAGCTTGCCCTTCACCTTCTCGGCACCGCCGAAATCGGCGTGAAAAGTAGCGTTGGCGACTCCGAAATCGACGACCTTGGCCACTCCGTCCATCCCCACCAAGACGTTGTGGGGCGACACGTCGCAATGGACCACGTTGCGCAGCTCGCCGTCCCAACCGCGCAGCTCGTGCGCTGCATGCAGGCCGAAAGCGGCATCCGCCACGATGCGGGCGGCGATCTCCGGCGGGAGCGCTCGAGGAGACGAGCCGCGCACGAGAGCGCGCAGCGAGTCCCCCTCGATCCATTCCATCGCCATGAAGAGGATCCCGCGATCTTCTCCCACGGCGTGCACCTTGGCGACGTTCGGATGATCGATGCTCCGGATGATCTGGCTCTCCTCCAGGAACATCGCGCGGAACTCGGCGCCCAGCGTCAGCTCCGGGAGCAGCGCCTTGACGGCGACCAAGGGTCGGTCTCTCGCCCGCTCGTCGCGCGCGACCCAAACGCTCGCCATGCCTCCCCGCCCGATGCGAACGAGCAACCGATAGTTGCCGAGACGCGATCCGGAGTTGAGCTCGATATCCATGCAACGCACGCCGTGCGAAGTGCCCGTGCACGTGCGAGCCGTGGTCACGAGTCGAGCACTAGTGCTCGAGAATGACATGAATTTTCCGGACCGGCGAGCACGTCAGTGAGTTCCGTAGAGTGCGAACAATTCTGCTGTCGCAGATCACGCGGGTGCTTTGCACTTTCCGCACGCGCCCTGCACGTCGATGCGATGTTTCGTGGCGTCGAGCTCGAGTCTCGGCAAACGGGCATGCGCGTTGGCGCCAAGGTAGTACCTTGTCGTTCGTGTCCGTCTCGGCAGCGCTTCTCCTTTCGCTCACCGTCGCGAGCCCCGACCCAGCGCTCTCCTCGAGCAGCTACGAGGAGCTCGATGCTCCCGTCGAGTGGCAGCTCGAGTCTCAAGGGCCGCGCTGGTCGGTCCCCATCGTGCACACGGGCGCGCTTTTTTTCGGGATGCGGGGGGTGGAAGCGTATCTGTGGCCGGATCCGTTCGCGGTCTCCCGCCCGTCGGTCTGGCTTTCGAACTACCGTGCGGCCTACAGCCAGCCCCCCATCTTCGAGCTCGATCGACGCCCGTTCGAGTGGGATCGCGATCACTGGACGATCAACGTGATCGGCCACGGTCTGCTCGGCAGCGAGCTCTACTTCCGACCTCGCCATTGCGGCGCGGACTGGCTCCCCTCGTTCGTGTTCGCCGCTTCGGCTTCGGCGGTGTGGGAATACGCGTTCGAGGCGAATGGCGTGCGACCGTCCGGGCTCGATCTCGCCTACACGCCCATTGCGGGCATCCTGCTCGGGGAGGTCCGCTACGTCGTCCATCGTGCCGCTTCGCGCGTGGGGAATCCGGCGTTGCGCGGCATCCTGCGCGCCTTGGTGGATCCCTTCGGTGAGCTCGAGCGCGCCGCCGGCGCGCCGTGCTAGCCGCGCCTTCCGCTACGTCGGTCCCGGCGATAGCCGATCGCCAACCGAAGACGGGCGCAGTCGGCCGGGCGGTCGTTGCGTGGAGCTCGCGCGAGCTCGCCTCAAGGAAGCGCGGCAGCGCTGGCGGAGGGTGCGGGCGGTGCAGCGCTGGCTTCGGGTGCGGCGCTGCCTTCGGGCGCGGCGCCCGTGAGCTTCATCGTGACGTCGAGCAGCACCGTCTTCCCCGGCAAGAGCTCGACGGTGCGGCGTTCGGGCGGGGCATTCGGGTGCTCGAGCCGCACGTAGTGCGTTCCGGAAGCGAGCGGGATCGCCCGCGCGAAGGGTGTCGTATCGACGTGCTGTCCGTCGACGATCACGTGCGCCCAGGGATCGGCGACGACGCGCAGGTAGCCCACGTTTTCGGGCACGAGCTCGAGCCGCGCGCTGCCTCCGCGGGTACCGGAGCTCGTCGCTTCGCGCCCCGTAGCCGCCTGAATGGCCGCCATGCCGCCGACGAGGAAGATGGCCGCAACGGCCACGCCGAGGCTCGCACGACCGAACGACCAGGGCCGTGCTCGGGAATCACCGCCTCCGAGCCGGGTCGCGGCGCGATCGCGCGCCTCTTCGGGCACGAGCCCCAGGGAAGCGAGCGCCGAGCGCACGGCGCGTTTGGTGTCCGTGACGCCGAGCTCGCGCGCCTGGGCTTCGAGCGCTTCGACGAGCTGGTTCGCGTCCTCGTAGCGATCGCTCGGCATCTTCTCGAGGCAGCGCAGAATGAGCCGCTCGAGGCCGGGGCCGAGCCCGGGGACGCGCCGCGCGAGCGGCGGAGGCGGCTCGCTGCGAATGCGGAGCGCCTCGTTGTGCTCGTCGGCTGCCTTGAAGGGGCGCTCGCCGCTCAGCATCTCGTAGAGCACCACCCCGAGCGAGAACAGATCACTGCGCGGATCGGGCGGCTCGCCGAGGATCTGCTCGGGAGCCATGTACGAGGGGCCCACGTAGGCGCCGCCGCCGTCGAGCAGCTCCGGCGCGGTATCGAGGCGTTCGGCCGACGCAACGGAGAAGTTCGTCAGCTTCACGTCGCCGCGGCGCGAAAGAAGGATGTTTCGCGGCTGAACGTCCCGATGCGAAATGCCCTTTTCGTGCGCGTGGCGCAGGGCGTGGGCCACTTCGAGCGTCACGGCCACGGCCGCCGCCGGTGCGAGACGACCGCGCGCGAGCACTTCGGCGAGCGACCAGCCCGCGACGTGCTCGAGCACCATCCACATGCGGTCGTCTCGGCGCACGAAGTCGTACAGCTGGACGATGTTGGGATGGTCGAGCTCGGCGAGCAGGCGGGCCTCCCGCTCGAGCGTGGCCGCGAAGGGCGAGGACGGCAGGATGCTCGCCCCGATCGCCTTGATCAACACCGGGCGCCCGAGCGGTCGCTGCAGCGCGCTGTACAGCTCGGAAATGGCTCCGGTATGGATCGTCTCCACGACCTCGCAGCCGTCGAAACGAGGCGGCTCTGCCATGCGCGGGGCCACCTTATCATCGTCTGCCCGCCCGTGTGAGGGGCGCGGCATCCGGTGGGCCGGGGCTTGCGCTGCCACGGGGCGGGGCGAGCGGCTCCCGCGCGAGAGGCGAGAAGCCCAATCCGGTCGAGCCGATCGGCGTTCTCGAGGGCCTTCCGTTCTCGCTTGGCCCGCGCTACCCCGATCGAGGCCCACCCCGATCTCGTGACCCAGAGCACTCTCGATCCGCCCCAGGCGACGGAGCCCCGACGGGCCTCGATTTCCGAGCGCGTCGGCGCCGCCCGCAGAGCGCTGCTCCGGTACTTCGATCACGAGCCCACGTTCTGGGTCGCGTTCACGCCGGCGCTGATCGTCGCGTCCCTCCTGTTCGTTCGCAGCCCGTTCTCGAACTACATCTTCGACGAGCAGGAGGCGTTGCTCGCCAATCCCTACGTAAACGGGGACGGCATCGGGTTTTGGGAGGTCTTTCGGCGGGACTTCTGGGGGCTGCCGCCGGAGCGCAGCATCGGCTCGTACCGTCCCATCCCGAACATCGTGTGGCGGCTCTTGTGGTCGGTCAGCAAGCTGCCGTTCTTGCACCATTGGGTCAACGTCGTCGGCCACGCGATCAACGCGGCGCTCGTCGCGAGCTTCACTTTCGCGTTCACCCGAGAGCGGCGCGTCGGCTGGCTCGCGGGTGGCGTGTTCCTGACGAGCGCCGTCCTCACCGAAGCGGTGAGCGGGGTGGTCGGGATCGCCGACGTGCTCGGCGGGCTCGGCGTGCTCTCGGCGCTTGCGGCACTGCGCCTGCCGCTCGGGCTGATGCCGATCGGCGTCGCTCTCGGGCTGACCTTCGGCTTGTTCTCCAAGGAGAGCGCGATCGTGGGCGTTCCGCTGCTCGCCTGGGCGGCGCTGGTCACGGCTCCCGCGCTGCACGAGCGCCCGCGTCGCATCCTGCGCGCCCTGTTCGCCTCGTTGGCCGCGGTCGCCGCGCTCGTCTTCTACACCGAGTTCCGGCGCCGCTTCTTTCCCGTGGGGGGCATCCCGCGCCCGGCGCCCGTGGATCCGAGCCTGGCGGAGCAGGCGCTGCACGCCTTCCTGAAGTGGTTTCGCCAGCCGGAGCTTCCGAGTGATCCCATCAACAATCCCCTGGTCGAGGCGGACACGGCGCATCGCGTCGCCGGGGCGCTCCGCGTGTACGCGCGTGGTCTCGGCCAGGTGCTCTTTCCGTGGACCTTGAGCGGGGACTACTCGTATCCCGCAGAGCCCGTTCCGGAGCGGCTCGTGTTCCCGGGGAGCGTGATGGGGGCGCTCGCGTTGATTGGTTTGCCGCTCGTCGGGCTCGCGGCGTTCGTCGCCTCGCTGCGAACGCCGAGAGCGGGCGTCGAAGCGCCGGAGCGCCGCCTGGCTTTCCTCCGCGCCGTCGCGCTCGGCGCGGTGTGGTTACCGGTGGCGTACTTTCCTCATTCGAACATCCTCGTCTTGCTGCCCACCGTGCGCGCGGAGCGGTTCTGGTACCTACCGCTCTTCGGCGCGGCGGTCGTGCTCGCTGCGGTGTTCGCAGAGGTCCTTCGACGCTCACGCAAGCCGGTCGTGCACCGGCTCGTCGTCGCCTTCTTCGCCGTGCAGACGATCGCTGCGCGCGGTCACGCCCTCGACTACTCCGACGATCTGACGTTCTGGCGCGCGACTCGGCGGGCCGTGCCGGACAGCGCCAAGGCCCACCTCAACTACTCCGTCATGGTCGGCGCGCGCGGTCGCCTCGAGGAGCGCCTCGAGGCCAATCGCCGTGCTCTCGATCTCGCTCCGCACTGGGCGATGGCGAACGTCTACTATGGCGACACGTTGTGCCGGTTGCGGCGCACCGACGAGGCCTGGGCGCACTACCTGCGCGGCTTCGAGCTCGCGCCCAACGATCCGAACCTCATCGCGCTCGCGCTCCAGTGTCTCTGGGATCAAAAGGCAATTGCGAGTCGGAAGGACGAGCTCCTCGAGATCGCGCAACGCCAGCCCGGGACCTGGCTCGCTTTCCTCGCGACGGACATCGTGCACAACGGCGAGCAGCACCAGGGCGTGCAGAAGAAGTATCGGCCGCGCTCGTACGACGAAGGGCCGCGGCAAGGGTCCTAGAACGCCGATCGGTTTGACTGAGCGGCGTTCCAGCCTCGTTTCGTAGGGGCGGCACGCGCCGCCCCTCCCTGCCGAGGTGAACTCGGCGGGGCCCCTGCCCACGCGGGCGCTCTGTCCGACGCTGTTTTCCGCGTATTTCGGCGCGTTCCTAACATCGGAACCCGAGCCCCTCGAGAGGATTACGGCGGGGTCGGGCGCGACATCGAAACTAGCCTCGAAAGAGGAGGAAGAGGCCGAGCAGGCTCAAGCCGAGCACCGAGAGCGCGAGCAACGCGACCAAGAGATCGACTCCCGTGAACGCGCGCGGCGAGCGGGGCGGCGCAATCTTCGGCGCGACGGAAACGGGCGCCTCCTCGTCGGGCTCCGGTGGCGGCTCCGGTTCCGGAGTCGCGATGCCGACGGGAGGCTCCACCGGCTCGGAGGGACTCATGCGTTCGTCGCGCGCCGCTTCGAGCTCTTCGAGCACGCGCCGTGCCGGATCGTCGTAGACGAGCTCCGTGCCGCCCACGACGAGCGGCACGTCGAGCGGCCAAACGGTTTCGAGCTCGGGCGCGAGGCGCTCACCCCGCAGGTAGCTGCCGTTCTTCGAGCGCAAATCGCGCACGAGCACGTCGCGGCCGCGACGCGTGATCTCGATGTGGCGACGGGAGAGGTCGGGATCGCCGATGACGAGGTCGAGCCCGGGATCGCGCCCCACGACGTACGGCCGGTCGGGTTCCGAAAGCACCAGCACCGGTGCGGTATCGGGACCGCTCTTCACGCGCACCTCGGGCCGTGCGGGGGCTCCCTCGGCCGAGAGCGCCGAGGCGACGAGCGAGAGCGCGATCTCGCGCGTCGCAAGCTTCGGGTTCGGGGTGATGGCGGCTTGCTCGACGCGCACTTCGAGCCACACCCGGCCGACGCGGATCAAGTCGCCCGAGCGCAGCAGCCGTGGCGCTTGCGGCGAGAGCCGCACCGGGCCGACGTAGGTCCCGTTCGTGCTGTTCTCGTCGACGATCACGTAATCGGTGCCTCGCTGGCGGATGGAGGCGTGCCGATGGCTGACGCTCGGGTCCGGCAACTGGACCTCGCAGCCCGAGCCGCGCCCGATCACGACGCGCGGCGCATCGAAGGTGATGCTGGCCGGCGCCGCGAGATCGCCCGAGCGAACGACGACGGTGAGCGCCATCCGAGCGCCCCATCATGGGCGCCCGGGATGCCGAGGCAAAGCCGAGGCCGTCTTTTCCTGGAAACTTGGCCCAAACCGGCCTCCCGCCGTAGTCGGTCGCTCAACCGGGACCGACCCGACCGGCACGGTACGGGCAGCCGGACTCCCGGGGAGGCAACGATGAGCGTGGTTCAAGAGCGCCGTGACGCTGGCACCGAGCGGGTGCCGTTCTCGACTCTGGTGGAAGTGTGCGGGAGCGCCTCGAACGCTCGCGCGTTCGAAGCGCAGGCGGTGGACGTGAGCGCTCGCGGCATGCACCTCCGAACGGCCTACTTGCCGGAAGAGGGAGACCCGCTCGTTTGTCGTTTCGAGAACGGCGGCGAACAGATCGTGGTCGAAGGCGTGGTTGCCTGGCGGCGCGAGAGCGGTCGCGGGGGTGAGTTCGGCGTCAAGTTCACGGCGCTCGACAGCCGGGGCGTCGAAGCGCTGCGCAAGCTCACCGGGCTGGGCGGGACGGACGAAGCGCCGGAAGCTCCCGCGCCCGTGGGCGGGCGGGTGCGCCTGCACATCGACGGCCTCGGCTCGCCCATGAAGGCGCGCGTGAAGGCAGCCGCGGCGACGCGCCTGCAAGTGGGCTCGAGCCTGGAGTTCCTGAAGATCGGACGCAAGCTCGAAGTCGAGGATCTCGAGCGGGGCGCTCGTCGCGACGCCGAAATCGACGGCGTGAGCGTGATCGTCGATCCGAGCACCCGCGTGCCGCAGCTCATCGTCGCGCTGCGCTTCGAGGAAGACGCGACGCCGTCTCCGAGCACCTCGGACATCGGAGAAAAGGAGCCACGACCGCGGTCGGTTCACATTCCCGGCTCCGCGGTGACCACGGACGCACGCCCGTTGCGCGCGGGCGCGTCTTCGGCCAAGCCGAGCGACGGCAATGCACGCAGGCCGAGCCCGGCGTCCGACTCCGACGACGAGCCTGAACCGGAAATGCGTGGACGGGTCGCATTGCTGGCCGAGCGTGCAGGGGAGAAAGCGAAGGCTGCTGGCGGCATGCTGCAGCGGCTCAGCGCCGAAGCCAAGGCGAGCGCCGTCGGATGGTTGGACGCCGCGAAGCGTCGCGTGCGTGGCGCCGAGCGCTCGGCCTCCACGCGTCCGCGGACGACGGCGCCCGCGCCGCGGCCGCAGAACACCGAAAAGCCGCGGCTGCGATCGCAGAGTGGCAAGACGGAAACGGTCGAGCCGCGCCTCAAGGTCTCGAAGAAGGTCGCTCTCGTCTCGGCTGCGTCGGCCATCGTGGCCGTCTCCACGCTGGCGTTCGTTGCGGGAGGGCCCGACGCGCCGCCGCCGGGGGCGCACGCCGACACGTCTGCGGCTGCCGTGGTGGCGCTCACGACGCCGCCGCCCCATCCCGCGGCTGCCGTCACCGCGAACGTGCCGCTGTTCGGCCCCACGCCCCTGGCCACGACCGAGCCGGCCCCGCGCGGTCCGGCGCCGGGCACGGCAGCCGCTGCGATCGAAGCCGCGGAGCGTGCCGAGGCTCAGGCGCTCGCCCCGCGGCCCGTGCCGGATCTGGGCTTCGCCGACGAGCGCCCCAAGGCGAAGGTCACGCGCTCTGCCGAGCGCGACGGGAACGAGCGCTCGGCACGTTCCGACGACGGCCGCTCCTTCGGTCGCGGCCGCCTGCACGAACCGACGATTCATCGCATTCGTCTCGACGGGCCGGGCACCGAGCTCAGGGGAACCGCGGAACCGACGGGATTTACGGTCCTGGTGAGCGGTCGCAAAGCGATGGAGCCTGCAGGACCGATCGCGAAGCGCGACTCGCGCATCGCCAAGTCGGTCGCCCTCAACGGCCCCGAGGGCACGAAGATCTCTTTCCGCTTCAAGGGCACGCCGCCCGCGTATCGCGTGCGGCTGCGCAACGACTACGTCGAGTTCCTGATCAGCGCGCCCGAGCCCAAGGCGCAGCGCTGAGCGCCACCTCAAGGGGTCGGGCGACGACCGCGGCCCTTGCGCGTGACTCGGGGAAGCGCCGTATGCGGGCTGGTCTCGAGGCTCGGGGCGTCGTTCTCGCCCCGAGCGAGCCGCGAAAGGCCCGCATGGGCGATCATCGCCCCATTGTCGGTGCACGCGCGGAGCGGGGGGACCACGAGGCGGATGCCACGTTTGGCGGCGGCGGCCGCGGCTCGCTCGCGGAGCTCCCGGTTGGCGGCGACGCCTCCACCCAGCACGACCGTGCGGACGTCGTGCTCCACGGCTGCCGTCATCGTCTTCTTCACGAGGGTGTCCACCACGCGCCGCTGAAACGCCGCGCACAGATCGCGCAGGTTCCGATCGTCGCCCGGGCGACCGTGGCGTTCGACGTACCGAGCCACGTTCGTCTTGAGCCCCGAGAAGCTGAACTCGAGCGATCGGCGTGAGGCCATGGGCCAGCCGAGCTCGATACGATCGGGGTCGCCTTCGCGGGCGAGCCGATCGATCACCGGGCCGCCGGGATAGCCGAGCCCGAGCTGCTTGGCGACCTTGTCGAATGCCTCGCCCGCAGCATCGTCGCGCGTCGCGCCGAGCTCGCGCATTTGCGAGGGGTCGGGGCCATCCACCCGGTAGAGGGCGGTGTGCCCCCCCGAAGCGAGGAGCGCGACGAAGGGAAACGCTGGTGGAGCCTCGGCGGGCAAGTCGGGATAGCGGAGAAATGCCGACAGCAGGTGCCCGACCAGGTGGTCCACGCCGACCAGGGGTTTGTCGAGGGCGAAAGCCAGCCCTTTTGCCACCTGGACGCCCACGAGCAACGCGCCCGAAAGGCCGGGCCGGCAAGTGACGGCGATTCCGTCCAGCGCAGAAAGCGACGTTCCTGCTCGGGCGCAGGCTTCCTCGATCACGGGGCGCACGTGGCGCAAGTGGTCGCGCGCGGCAAGCTCGGGAACGACGCCGCCGTACGGCGCGTGCACCGCGATTTGGCTCATGACCACGTCGCTTCGGACGCACGCCGATTCATCGACGATGGCCGCAGCGGTTTCGTCGCACGAGGTCTCGATGCCGAGCACCAGCATGCGCGAATGCTAGCTCGGATCGCCGTTTCGTCTTCCCGAGCGAGAAAAGCTGCCGTTTCGTCTCCTCGAGCGAGGAAAGTTGCCGTTCTGTCTTCCGGGGCGACGAACGATCGGAAATGCGCCGATCAAGCGATGGCCTGGGGAGGGGCCGTCGTTTCTTCGGCGCCGGGGGCCGGGAAAATGCCGCTCGAGTGCTCGAGCTCTGCGCCGTCGAAACGCACGCGAATGGCGACGCGCGCCTCCTTGGAATCCGCGATCAGCGTTTCCGCGAGGGTGAGCAGCTCGTCGCACAGCTCCGGATCCATGGGTCTGCGCGCGAGCACCGTGAGCTCCTTGCTTCCCGAGCGTGCGAGTCGATCCATGACCGCACGCGCTACCTGGCGGCGCACCGCGCGCGTTGCCGGATCGGCGCTGGCACGCACGAGCAGCACGGCGTCCGCCACACCGCGATCGGCTCGCTCGAGCGCCGCGAGCCGTCGCTCCGTGCGCGATAGTAGCTCGCTGGCGGGCTCGTTCACGCCCTGCGCCACGAGCACCAGCTCGAGCCCTTTGCCCGGCTCGGGCAAGATGTCGTCCTGCCCGAGCGTGCCCTTTTCCGCGACGATGAGGCGTACCGCAGACCGGCGGGAGGCATCCGCCGTGAGGTGACGTAGGGTGGAGGCGAGCTCGGAGCGAATCGTGGAGCGAGAAAGCGACATCGGGGCACCTCGGCGGCCACCGACAAGCAAGAGGCACGCCACCGAAACGCGCCGGAAAGATCGGGCAGCGGTAACGCGCGCGGTCACCTGGTTCCCTCGCGCTGCGGCCCGTTCCGGCACGCAGCGCCTGCACGTCTTGCTTCGTTGCGGCGCAAACCCCGCGCTGCGTTCGTGACGTGCTGCCTCGTGCTCGCGAAGCTGCCACGCCGCAAAGGTCACCGGATGCCTCGGGGCCCCGAAGCACAACTTTAGAGCAGCGAACGATCGGCTCTAAAATCCACAGCCTTCGTCCCGGCGCGCGAGATGGAACAGGGCGAAGCCGGGACGGCGATCGGGGGGCGCGTTCGGCGGAGGAAGCGCGGCGGGCTTGAGCAGGCGCACCTCGATTTCGCCGTTGCGCATGAGAGAAACGACGGCGAGCAGCGTGCCCACGCACGTGCTGTCCACCCAACCGAAAAAGTTGTATTCGCGTCCTTCCCCGAACTCGAGCGTCGACAGCGGGTCGTGGTCGAGCTCGGGAATCGCTCGGAGAGGGGCGTCCTCCAGCAGGGGCTTGCCCGCCTCGGCACAAAGGCCGTCCGTCGCATCGTCGGTTGCGAGGGTGCCGACGATCACGGTCTCCGGATGCGGCACACGGCTCGCCGCTGCTTCGCTCGTCCCCACGGCGCGCGCCGTGCGGTCGCGGAGCGCTTCGATGTCCAGCGTCATCCGCAGCCGCGGGGTGGGGGGACAACGTCCCGGGGGAAGCCCCCCTGAAAACGGGG
>QGUH01000528.1 GCA_003242355.1 Pseudomonadota bacterium | reverse complement strand
AATGGGGCTTGCCAGTGGGACGGGACCGGGGCGCCCCCCTGACCGACACCGCCCTCCGGGGCTGGAGCCGAGTGGCCCGGTGGGGGGTCCCCTCCCCTTCTTCAGCACCATGCGCGGAACGCGGAGCGAGAAGCCCCGATAGCCCGCTGCGAAATCCTCCCAAAGGAAGTCGAACTCGGCCTCGCCGCCGTCGTAGTACTCCTCGTAGAGATCGAGCTCGTGCGCGGCGAGCTTTCCGGCGACCTTGAGCAGGCCGCCCTTGCAGCGATCCTCGGGGCCGCCGAGCACGTACCGGATGGCGGCATTGACGGCGGTGCGCCCGCGCACGGCATCGAAGCGCGGATCTTCGTCGAAGTGCCACATCTCGAAGAAGTCGACGAGATCCAGCGCGTCGCTGCGGGCGATGGCTTCGACCAGCAACGAGGCGCGCGTTTCGAAGTCGAGCTTCGCTTGCGGCACGGTGTAATTGCTCGTGCCCTTCGTCGCCTGGATGTCCGAGAACTGCACCCAGAGCGGGCGGAACGTCACCTTGGCGCCATGCACGTCGCCGAGCGGGAACCCGGCGAGCTCGAGGCCCTGGACTTTGAGGTTCCCCGTGAGCAGCGGATCGTTCGCGAGCCCGTCGAGCGCGACGTCGAGCTCCGCCTTGCCCTTCATGGTGAGCGTGGCGAGCGGGCTGATGTCCGCGAGGTCGAGCCGCGAGCCCGGAGGAATGCGGATCGCGAGCTGGTTCTTGAAGCCGACCGAGACGAGCTCGACGTACAGCGAGCTCTGCCCGAAGTCGGCGCGCGTGTCGTAGAACAGGATGGCATCGGGCCGCACGCCGACGTGGCCGCGCAGGGCCGCAGCGGGCACGCCGATCATGTGGCGGCGCAGAGGGTCGTGGAAGGCGCGATCGAAGACCTCGAAGTTTTTCGTTTCGCCCCGGAGCTCGGCGTCGATCGTGAGCGGGCTCAGCGTCCCGCGCGCGTTCGTGACGTGCGTCTCGACCAGGTCCCAGCGCACGACGGTGTTCGGCGTCACGTCGAGATCGCGCATCAGCCCCGGAAAGGTGATCCCGCGGCCATCGACGCGGGCGACGCGGATCGGGACTCCGGGGGCGAACGGCTCGATCTCGGCGTCTTCGAGCACGACCTCGCCGTCGGCGAACGTCATCGCATAACGCGGAATGCGC
Source organism: Pseudomonadota bacterium (assembly GCA_003242355.1). Classification (GTDB taxonomy): domain Bacteria; phylum Myxococcota_A; class Polyangia; order Polyangiales; family Polyangiaceae; genus PMG-095. The sequence continues at coordinate 2,834 of QGUH01000528.1, read as the reverse complement.
ACTACGTCGGAGCGGACGTCGATGTCCGCGCGCAGCGTGCGCGCGAGCCGATACCCCTCGAGCGCGATGCCGCCGCCCTCGAGCTCGCCGCGGAGCTCCGGAATGCGACTGCGTCCGACGTGTTGGATCTCGCCGCTGAACCGCGCATACCCGGCGAGCGGCAGCGAGACCCCCGCGCGCCCGGCGAGCGCGAGCGGCGCGCGCACGCTGAGGCCGCCGGTGAGGTACGGCATTCCCTGCTCGCGCATCACCGCGTGGAAGCGCCAAAGGCGCAGCTCGACGCGTTCCGGCGCTTCTTCGGGCACCGTGCACGAAGGACGCGTGCCCGGATGCGGATTGAGATCCGCGACGCCCGTCGCGGCGAGCCGGCGCACGAGCACGTCCTTGCCGTCGAGGCGCGCACGGAGCTCGAGCCGGCAGAGCACGTCCTCGTCGACCACCCGCGCGCCCGTGCTCGTCAGCGTGCGCGCCCGCGTCAACGAGCTCTCGGTCGATCGGAGCAGGATCTCGAAGACATTTCCCGGTTCCGCGAAAACGTCGAGGTCGAACGGCCCGAGCGCGACGGAAACGTCGCCCGAGCGCACGGCGATGCGCGCCTCGCTCACCGACAGCGAGCCGAACGGGCTGCGCGTCGCGGGCCGGGTGCGCTTGCTCTGCTCGGGCAAGCGGTAGGCCACGTTGGCGATGCGCCCGTCCTCGAGGACGAGGCGGGCTCGGGGCGCATCCACTTCGATGTCACCGAGGTCGAGCCGCCCGGCGAGCAGCGAGAACAGCCGGGGCCGCACCCGCAGCCGCTCCACCTCCAGTGCGGGGCCCTCGCCATCGGTGCTGGCCACGCGCAGTCCGCGGAGCTCCAGTCGGAGCGGAACCAGGTGCAGGCGCGCTTCGTAGGTCGCCTCGATGCCCAGCTCCCGCTTGAGAATCGCGCGGGTTTCCGCGGCGGCCCACTCCTGCACCGGCGCGAACACGAGGACCGCCTCCGTGACGAACGGCAAGAGGCCCACGAACCCGAAAACCACGCAGAGCACCCGTGCGAGCCAGCGCGCGAGGTCGAAACGGCGGGCCGGTGTGGTGCGCAAAAGCATGGAACCGGGAGAGTCCGAAGCGTACCGCCCCAGGTCGTCCCGGGCCCGTTTGTGGTCTATTCTAGTGGTTTACACGGCTGGCCGGCCTGTGCGCTTCCCTGCTTGCGCCCGAACGCGACCGGCGTAGAAGTGCCGGCCCCCCGAGGACCATGCCCGAGCCCACCCCGTCGAGTTCCGCTGATCGTGACCGTGCCGTCCATGCTCTCGAACGGGCCGTTGCGAGCGCCGAGCGCGGCGTTCCCGACCGCCCCATCGTCTTGGTGTCGGCGGCCGACATCGCCGAGCTGTCGCGGTCCGACGTGCGGCGCGCCCTCGATCGCGTGATGCTCGGCGCGTACCCCGACGAAGGGCTCGACGCGTTGCTCGCGAGCGGCGTGCTCGATGCGCTGTTGCCCGAGGTGAAGGCGATGGTCGGCTTCGGCGACGGCGAGTGGCGGCACAAGGACGTTTGGAAGCACACCAAGCAGGTGGTCGCGCAGAGCGTGCCGCGCCTCGAAGTGCGCTACGCCGCGCTGTTCCACGACATCGGCAAGGTCAAGACGCGCACGATCAGCCCCGACGGCGAAGTTCACTTCTTCGGCCACGCCGAGGTCGGCGCGCGCATGTTCGATCGCCTCGAACGGCGTGAGCGGCTCTTCGGACGCGACGACGCGCTCCGTCAGGAGATCCGCTTCCTCGTGCTCCACCACCTGCGCGCGAGTCAATACGACGGCAAGTGGACGGACAGCGCCGTGCGGCGCTTCGCCCGCGAGATCGGCCCGTACCTCGAGGACCTTTTGTGCCTGTCGCGCGCCGACATCACGACCAAGCGTCCCGAGAAGAAGCGCCGGGGCATCGCCATGATCGACGAGCTCGCCGCGCGCATCACCGCGCTCGCCGCCGAAGACGCCAAGCAGCCGCCCCTACCGAGCGGCGTGGGCAACGAGCTCATGGCCGCGTTCGGCCTGCCCCCGTCGCGCCGCATCGGTGAAATCAAGCGGGCGCTCGAAGCCGCCATCGAAGCCGGCGAGATCGAGGCGCGCCTCGAGCCCGGCGCGTACGTCGAGTTCGTCGCCCAACACAAAGCTCGTTTCGGGCTTGGGTGACGCCGGTGAACGGCGCGTCGCCGGGGAGCACGCGCCGGCGAAGCGGCGGAGGGTCGCTCCCGCTATCGTTGAGCAGCGCTGTGGACGCCGCCTAATGGGCAACGAAGGGAGTCGTGGGGCCTATCGGCGTCACGCGGCAGCTCGATCGAAGGCCCCGCCCTGCTGCGCGCCGCGCGAAGCGCGGCGCTCCGCGACGGGCTTTAGTGGCGCCTGGCTAATGAGCGGAAGAGCGGGAGCTCAACCTCGGCCACTTCGCCGGCGTGTGCTCCGCGGCTCCTTGGTCGGTTCACCGGCGCGAAGGGGCCAGGAGTGAGTCAAAGGGACGGCGCGTTGCTTCGTTGTGCGAGGCGAACCCAAAGCGGGCCCATACCCGAAACGAACGCCCCTTTTCGTCGGCCCCTCACTGAGCCGTCACTTTCTGGCGAGCGGACGCGAGGGCGCGATGAGCGAAGCGAATCGCGTCGGGGAGCTCGAGGGGCGGTGAGCGCCGGTTGTGCGGGAGCTCCGCTCCCGCCCCGCCGGAGTGAATCCGTCGGGGCCCCACCCTCAGGTTTCGGGGCCCCAACCCCTAAACCCGTCTCCTATACACATCTGACCCGGCCGCCGAAAAGAGAGGGGGAGCACACCTGGGTGGGAGAACACTGAAAAAAAAAAAAAAAATGAG
>QGUH01000527.1 GCA_003242355.1 Pseudomonadota bacterium | reverse complement strand
TCGGAGGCGATCGGTTGGGATGCCGACGAACCGCACTCGACCGTCGTCGAGGTGCTCCCTGCCGAGCCCGAGGAAAGCGAGGCCCTCGAGCTCGGTCGGCGTGCGAGCGCGAGCCTCTCGGCGCTCGCGCGCACGGTGAAATTCCTGGATGCGAGCCTGCTGCAAGCCGTCGAGCTCTGCCGGCGCGTGCCCGACGCGATCCAACGGCTGGAGCGCAAGCTCGCCGAAGAACGCGCACGCTTCGAAAGAGCCCGGGAACGTATCGAAGCGCTCGAGCGAGAGCTCGAAGAGCAGCGCCGCGCCGTCGGCGAGTTCAAGAAGGCGCTGCTCGACGAGCAGGACGCGTTCCTCGAGAAGGTGCTCGACGAGCACGAGCGCGAGCTCGACGAGCTCCGCGCCCGTCTCGCCGCCCGCGACGCTTCCGCCTGAGCGCGGCGCGGGCCACGCGTGTCGGCTCCGAGCAGCCGTTCCCGACCCGGCCAGGTCTCCCGCCGAGCGCCCGAGCTTCGCTTCCCGGAGCCCCGCCACGTGTCCCCGCGAGCCCCGTTAGTCGGGGCCCGCCCAGGTGTCGGCCGCGAGCGGGCGGGCGCGGTGCCGATACTCGGGGCGAACGAAGTAGGCCTCCGCGATGCGCCCATCCTCGAGAACGACGTTCCCGCGCACGTACTCGTCTCCCTCGAATGCATCGAGCGCCGCCATGAGCGCGCCGGGCACCTCGTAGAGCTCCCCGGCGATGGCCCGGGTACCCCCGACGAGCCCGGGGTACGGGCCGAAATCGACGAGCGCGTAGGTCGGTTGGGTGCGAACGCTGCCGAGAAAACGCGCACCGCGAAGCTCCCCGTGATGGCGGAAGCCGCGCCGGAGCGTTCCGTAGACGAACAGCAGGTGCATCGCGCTCATCGCAGTGGGGACGAAGCCGAAACAAAACCTCCAGCCGGACAACGTACCACCGCGTCGCGCCACGGAGCGTCACGAAACGTCCCGATCGGTGCTCGGGCCGAGCTCGGTGCCCTGGACGCCCGCGCGGAAACGGCAAGCCCGGTTTCGGCGCCCGCAGCGGTTGCCATGCCAGCGTCGCTGGACTACTTCGCACTCGCCCGGCGACGTCTCCCCGCCGGCAGCGAGGCCCAGCATGGCACTGTTCGAAGGACCGAAGGCCGGCGACCCCATCACCATGAAGGCCGGCAAGCTGGACGTTCCCGATCGCCCCATCGTCCCGTTCATCGAGGGCGACGGCACGGGACCCGACATTTGGCGCGCCTCTCGCGCAATCTTGGATGCCGCCGTCGAGAAGGCCTATCAGGGCAAACGCCAGATCGCCTGGTACGAGGTGTACGCGGGCGAGAAGGCCAAGAAGCTCTTCGATAGCTGGCTGCCCGACGAGACCGTCGAAGCGTATCGGAAGTACTTGGTGGGCATCAAAGGCCCGCTCACCACTCCGGTGGGCAAGGGCATCCGCTCGCTCAACGTCGCGCTCCGACAGCAGCTCGACCTGTACGTCTGCCTGCGTCCCGTCCGCTGGTTCACCAACGTGCCGAGCCCGGTGAAGCGGCCCGAAGACGTCAACATGGTGATTTTCCGCGAGAACACCGAGGACATCTACGCGGGCATCGAGTGGGCCGCGGAGACGCCCGAGGTGAAGCGCGTCATCGAGTTTTTGCAGAAGGAAATGGGCGTCAAGAAGATCCGATTCCCGGAGACGTCCGGAATCGGCATCAAGCCCGTTTCGCGCGAAGGCACGGAGCGGCTCGTGCGCGCCGCGATTCAGTACGCGCTCGCGAACGGCCGCAAGAGCGTGACGCTCGTCCACAAGGGCAACATCATGAAGTTCACCGAGGGTGCGTTCCGCGACTGGGGCTACGCCCTCGCGACTCGCGAGTTCCGCAACCAGGTGGTCACCGAGCGGGAGTCGTGGATCCTCGGCAACGTCGAGCAGAACCCGAACCTCACGGTGGAGGAGAACGCGCGTCTCGTCGAGCCCGGCTACGACATGGCGCCTGCCGAAACCCAGGCGGAGCTGCGCCGCGAGGTCGAAGCCGCGCTCGCGCTGCGGCCGACCCACGGCGACGGCAAGTGGAAGAACATGCTGCGCATCCGCGACTCGATCGCGGACATCACGCTGCAGCAGGTGCTCACGCGCCCGAAGGACTTCGACGTGATCGCCACGCTGAACCTCAACGGCGATTACCTGAGCGACGCGCTCGCGGCGCAGGTGGGCGGCATCGGCATCGCTCCCGGCGGCAACATCAACTTTGCCACCGGGCACGCCGTGTTCGAAGCCACGCACGGCACGGCGCCCAAGTACGCCAACCTCGACAAGGTCAACCCCGGCTCGGTGACCCTGAGCGGCGAGATGATGCTGCGTCACCTGGGCTGGAACGAAGCGGCGGACCTCGTCATCAAAGGCATGGACGGGGCCATCGGCGCAAAGACGGTGACGTACGACTTCGCGCGCCTGATGGAGGGCGCCAAAGAAGTGAAGTGCTCCGAGTTCGGCCGCGCCGTGATCGAGCACATGTGAGGAGCGGAGAGCATGGCTAGGAAGAAAATCGGTCTAATCGGTGCAGGAAACATCGGCGGCGAGCTCGCGAACCTCGCCGTCACGAGGCAGCTCGGCGACGTCGTGCTCTTCGACATCCCGGCGAAGGAGAACTTCGCGAAGGGCAAGGCGCTCGATCTCGAGCAGGCGAGCGCTCTGACCGGCGCCGACGCGCGGGTCATCGGCACGAGCCGTTGGGAGGACGTCGCGGGTGCCGACGTGTTGATCGTGACCGCCGGCATTCCCCGCAAGCCGGGTCAGTCCCGCGACGATCTCGTGGCCACCAATCTTCCGATCATCCGCGACGTCGCGGACAACGCGAAGAAGCACTGCCCGGATGCGTTCGTGATCGTGATCTCGAACCCGCTCGACGCGATGGTGTACGAGTTCAAGCGGCGCACCGGCGCACCGCGCGAGAAGGTCGTCGGCATGGCGGGCGTGCTCGACAGCGCGCGCTTCGCGCTGTTCCTCGCGCGTGCCACCGGTGCGAGCGTCAAGGACGTGCGCGCCATGGTGCTCGGCGGCCACGGCGACGACATGGTGCCCGTGCTCAACTACTGCACGATCAACGGCGTCCCGGTGCGCCAGCTGCTCGGCAAGGACGAGCTCGCCAAAATCGTCGATCGCACGCGCAAGGGCGGCGGCGAAATCGTGGGACTCATGGGCACGAGCGCCTATTACGCGCCTGCGGTGAGCGCCATCGCGATGGCCGAGGCGTACCTCGGCGACCAGAAGCGCCTCCTCCCCGCCGCGGCGTACCTCCAGGGCGAGTACGGCTACGACGACCTGTACATGGGCGTCCCGGTCGTGATCGGCGCGGGCGGCGTGGAGAAGATCGTGACCGTGGAGCTCGACGACGAAGAGCGCGCGATGCTCAAGAAGAGCGCCGACAGCGTGCAGAAAGTGGTCGATATCGTGAAGGCCGCCGGCTGACGGCCGATTGCATCGGAAAACACGAAGAGCCCCCGGTCCCCCGGCGTCCGTGAGCAGCGCGCACGGCGGGGCGTCGGGGGCTCACCCCACCGCACGACGGCGGTGCGGGCAGGTGCGCGGGACACCAAGGAAAGCGAGCGATGAAAATCCACGAGTATCAGGGCAAGCAGATCTTCCGCCGCTACGGAATCGCGGTTCCTCGAGGCGAGGTGTGCTTCAGCGCCGACGAGGCGGAGGCCGCGGCGCGTCGACTGATCGACGAGACCAAGAACGAGGTCGTCGTCGTCAAAGCACAGATTCACGCGGGCGGCCGCGGCAAGGGCGGCGGCGTCAAGGTGGTCAAGGGCGCGGCCGAGGCGCGGAAAGCTGCCGAGAGCCTGCTCGGGTCGCGGCTCGTCACGCACCAAACGGGCCCCGAAGGCCAGCTCGTTCGCCGGCGGTACACCTAGCAGGGGCGCGAAATACCCCGCGAGCCCTAACTCGGCCCGGCCGCGAATGGGGGGAAGGGGGGGAGCGCGGCCTAGCGTTCGCCCGAA
>QGUH01000526.1 GCA_003242355.1 Pseudomonadota bacterium | reverse complement strand
CCGTTGATGGGGCTGCACCTGCGGAGCCGCCGCTTCCCGCTGGGCTCGTTCCGGGATTTCCAGCACTGCCAGCGGCCGGGACCATTCCGCCGCTTCCTCCCGAGGGATTCTGAGAGTCGGGGGCCGTTCCGGGCCCGGGCGACGAACACCCGAGACACGCGACGAAGGCCGCCAAGAAGCGAGGAGACGGGGCCGGAAGGACTCGAGATATGCCCATGGTGTTTTATTTTCTGGTGGCGCGAAAACGGCGCGTGTCGATCACGCAATTGTAACTAGTGTGATCTGCGCACGCACTCCAGGCACCCCCCGCACGCAAATGTTCGCCCGCGCTCGCCCCGCGATACCGCGCGTCTCCTCGCGCCACGCCGTCCCGTTTCGGAGCGTCACGAGCGCTCGCCCGGCCAACGGGAACCGAGCGCTTTTACTCTCCAAAGCGTCTGGGCTAAGCGTCGAACGCGTAAGAGAACTCGGAGTCGGTGACCGAGACGCTCACGCGCGCGACGGCCTTTCCGGCGAGCGTGCGCAACAAGAGCTCGCGGCTCACCTCGGGCAGCAGGGTGTTCGTGAGCACGGCGTCGATCATCCGCCCACCGCTCTCGAGCTCCGTGCAACGGCTCGTGATGAGCGATACGACGGAATCGTCGTACGTGAACGGAACCCCGTAGCGCTCGACCACGCGCTTGCCCACGCGGTCGAGCTGGAGCCGTATGATGCTGCCCAACATTTCGTCGCTCAGCGGATAATAGGGAATCACCACCGTGCGGCCGAGCAGCGCGGCGGGGAACACCTGGAGCAACGGGCCGCGCAGCGCTTGCGTGAGCGTGGCGGCGTCCGGCCGTTCGGGACCGGAGCAGTGCTTCATGATGAGCTCGCTGCCGACGTTCGACGTGAGCAGGATCACCGTGTTCTTGAAGTCGACCCGCGTGCCCTGGCCGTCTTCCATCCAGCCCTTGTCGAACACCTGGAAGAAGAGCTCGTGCACGTCGGGGTGTGCCTTCTCGACCTCGTCGAGCAGGACGACGCTGTACGGCCGCCGCCGCACCGCCTCGGTGAGCACGCCGCCCTCGCCGTACCCCACGTAGCCGGGAGGCGCGCCCTTGAGCGTCGAGACCGTGTGCGCCTCCTGGAACTCGCTCATGTTGATGGTGATGACGTTCTGCTCGCCGCCGTACAGGGCTTCGGCGAGCGTGAGCGCCGTCTCCGTCTTGCCGACGCCCGAAGGACCCGCGAGCAGGAAAACTCCGATTGGCTTATTGGGATTTTCGAGGCCGGCCCGCGCGGTCTGAATGCGGCGCGCAATCATCTCGAGCGCGTGATCCTGGCCGATCACGCGGCGGCACAGGATGTCCTTGAGACCGAGGACCGCCTCGATCTCGTTTTTGACCATTCTGCCGGTGGGAATTCCGGTCCAGTCGGCGACCACGGTCGCGACGGACTGCGCGTCCACGGTCGGCAGGATGAGCGGATTCTCCGCCTGCAGCTGCGTGAGCTCCGCATCGAGCCCCTTGAGCTCCGCGAGCAGCGCTTCCCGCTCGCCGTTCGTCGGCGCGGACGCGGAGCTCTGCTCGGGGTTCTCCGAATTCTCGTCACTCTTCGGCTCGGGCGCCGACTCCCGGAGCTTGGCGCGGATCGCGAGAATGCGATCGACGAGGGCCTTCTCGGAGCGCCAGCGCGTTTCGAGTCCCTCGAGCCGCTTTCGCTCCTCGGCGAGCGCGGCCTCGACTTCCTCGCCCCGGCCTTCCGCGTCGATGCCGATGGCCCGTTCGCGCGCGATGATCCGAAGCTCCTCTTCGAGGGCCTCGATGCGCCGTCGGCTGTCTTCGACCTCGGGCGGGATCGCGTGCTGGCTGACCGCGACGCGAGCACAGGCCGTGTCGAGCAAGCTTACGGCCTTGTCGGGGAGCTGCCGATCGGGGATGTAGCGGCGCGAGAGCTTCACCGCGGCCTCGAGCGCTTCGTCGAGGAGCTGGACGCGGTGGTGCTTCTCGAGCACGGAGGCCGTTCCGCGCAGCATCAGCACCGCGCGCTGCTCGCTCGGCTCTTCCACCTTCACCACCTGGAAGCGGCGGGTGAGGGCCGGGTCGGCCTCGATGTACTTCTTGTACTCGGCCCAGGTGGTCGCGGCGATGGTGCGGAGCTTGCCGCGAGCGAGCGCGGGCTTCAGCAGATTGGCCGCGTCGCCCGTGCCTTGAGAGCCGCCGGCGCCGATGAGCGTGTGCGCCTCGTCGATGAACAGGATGATCGGTTTCGGCGACGACTGCACCTCGTCGATCACTTGGCGCAGCCGGTTCTCGAACTCGCCCTTCATGCTGGCGCCGGCCTGGAGCAAGCCGATGTCGAGCACGCGCAGCGTGACGTCCTTGAGCGCCGGTGGCACGTCGCCGTTGGCGATGCGCTGGGCGAAGCCTTCGACCACGGCCGTTTTGCCCACGCCCGCTTCGCCGGTGAGAATGGGATTGTTCTGTCGGCGCCGGAGCAGAATCTGAATGATCAGCCGGATCTCCTCGTCGCGCCCGACGATCGGGTCGAGCTCGCCTTTGCGCGCGCGCTCCGTCAGGTCGATCGAAAAACGCTGCAGCGCCTCCTGCTTGCCGAGCGCCGCCGGCGCGGGCGCGCCATCCCCCGCGGGCGCCGTGGCGTCGCCGGCGCGGGCGCGCCGTGCGCTCTGCGTCTCGGGCGAGTCCGCCGTGAGCGCGGAGAACTGCGCCACGACGTCGTCCACCTTGAGCTTCTGGAACTCCTTCGAGATCGCGTAGATCGCGTTGCGGAGCATGCTCGTCTTCAGCCAACCGACGAGCAGGTGTCCGGTGCGCACCTCGACGTCACCGAACAAGAGCGAGGAGTACACCCAGCCGCGCTCGACCGACTCTTCGACGTGGATCGACAGGTCGGAAACGGAGGTGGCGCCGCGGGGCAAGCGATCGAGCGCCTCGGTCACGTCGCGCGCCATGCGTGCCGGGTCGACGCCCGCGTGCCGCAGGATGCGGATCAAATCCGAATCCGGCACCTGCAAGAGCTGGTGCACCCAGTGCACGAGCTCCACGTACGGGTTGCCCCGCATCTTGCAGAAGAGCGTGGCGCTCTCGATCGCCTTGTAGGCGAGCGGGTTCAACTTGGCGAAGAGCGTGGCGCGACTGATATCCGACATGATGACTCCACAAACCACCAGACCCCGCGGCAGACCGGCTGCCGAAGCGAGGCCCCTATCCTAGGCCAAGGCGCGCTGGGTTTGTCCCGAGAACGGATCGACGATCACGTCGGTGATGCGGCGTTGCCCGATGGGGCCGAGCAGCGTGTTCCAGCCGAGGCGGCCGGAGCCGCGGAGCTCGAGCTGAACGGCTGCATCCGGGGCGGGGACCAGGCGCACGTCCCAGGCGTACTCGTCGCCCGCATAGTTCCGGATGAGCGCCTTGAGCCGTTCGAGGCTCGGGCTTCCGGGCAGGAAGCGACCGAAGTCGTCGGGACCGAGAGGCCCCAGCACGACGCGAAACTTGTGAGTTCGGCTGAAGACGCGCCTGCCGAGCACCGTGGTTCGTCCGAGCGCGCTCACGTCCGGCGAGCCGGAGAGCCGAAAGCGGCTGTCGCCGGGCACCTCGAGCCACTCGCCGACGAACTCTTCCACTCGAGCCGGGAGCTCGAAATAACCGCGAATGATCGACTCGAGCCCCGCGGCGTTCCGAACCGCGGCGGCGAGCAGCCCGATGTGTTTCAACTTCGCGCGGTCGGGGACGCCGTCGCGGTTCATGAGCGACGCCATCCCGAGCCCGGCGAGGGAGCCCACCTGCACGCGGAAGCGATCGGAGGCGGGGCGATCCTGACTCGCCGTCGGACGCGCTGCCGACCACGCGCGATGGAACAGCAACAGCATCCGATGGTGGAAGAGGTCGGCGAAGGCGGACCACGTGAGGTCTCCCGCGTGGCGGATGCGCTCGCGCACGTACTCCGTCATGTGGAGCGGCAACGGGCCTTGCGGGCCGAAGAGCCCCAAGAACGTCACCAGGAGCCGTGCGGG
>QGUH01000525.1 GCA_003242355.1 Pseudomonadota bacterium | reverse complement strand
AATCAAAAGCCGGCTTACGATTCTTGGTCCGTCTCGGTGGCTACGGAGATGTGATAAGCGGGAGGCGCAGCCCCGATGTCGACGTCCTTCGGCGCTCGTCGGCCGTTGGCGCGCGCTGCGACCCAGCGCAAGGCGGCGATCGGAAGCCCGAAGCGCAGCGCGACCGCGTTCTTGAGAACGCGCAGGAGCTCCTCCGGATGCTCCTTGACGTAGCCGAACACCGCTTCGACGAAAGCCCGAACCTCGTACATGGCGGGAGAGTAAGCCACAGCTTTCGTGTTCGTGCGAGCGGCCGAACGGGGCCCGCAGCGCGGGCCTCGGGCGCGGCGCTGCGCCCCGGGAACGACGCCGATTTCGTGAGCCCCGCCGCGCGATGGAGGATGCTAAGAAAAGGTATGCAGCGCGTTCCTCCGAACGAGATCCACGCGACGCTCGGACGCCACATCTTGCTTTCGGGGCTCCCGATCGTGCTCGACCTCGCCGAAAGCCGCGGGGCGTTGGCGCGCGATGCGCTCACGGGCGCCGACTACCTCGATTTCGCGGGCTTTTACGGCTCCAACGCCCTCGGTTTTCGGCACCCGAAGCTCTTGGATCCGGAGACGCGCGAGCGGCTCCTCGGGGCGGCGACGATCAAGGTCGGCAACCCCGATTTCTACACCGAGGAGTATGCGACCTTCGTGGCCACGCTCGAACGCACGGCCGCTCCGCCCACACACCCGTACTACTTCTTCATCGAAGGCGGAGCCCTGGCCGTCGAGAACGCCATGAAGACGGCCATGGACTGGAAGGTGCGCAAGAACCTCGCGGCCGGGCGCGGGGAGCAAGGGACGGAAGTGCTCCACTTCCAGCGCGCCTTTCATGGCCGCGCCGGCTACACGTTGAGCGTCACCAACACGGATCCGGCCAAGACACTGTACTTCCCGAAGTTCGATTGGCCCCGTGTTCCGACGCCGGCCGCGCGCTTTCCGCTCGTCGGCGAGAACCTCGAGCGCACGCGGGCGGCGGAGGCGGAGTCCATCGCAGCCATCGAAGCGGCGTTCGACGCGCGGCCGCACCGAATCGCGGCCATTCTGATCGAGCCGATTCAGGGGGAGGGGGGCGACAACCACTTCCGCCCGGAGTTCTTGCGCGAGCTCCGCCGAATCGCCGACGAACGGGAGGCGCTGCTCATCTTCGATGAGGTCCAGTGCGGCGGGGGCGTGACGGGAAAGTGGTGGGCGCACCAACACGCCGACGTTTCGCCCGACCTTCTGTGCTTCGCCAAGAAGATGCAAGTCGGCGGTTTCCTCGCGTCGCGGCGCATCGACGACGTGGACAACGTGTTCAAGGTGCCGAGCCGGATCAGCAGCACCTGGGGCGGCTCGATCACCGACATGGTGCGCGCGACCCGCATCCTCGAGATCATCGTGGAGGACGATTTGCTCGAGAACGCCGCCCGACGCGGCGACGAGCTCCTGCGGGAGCTCAGGGCGATCGAGTCGGAGTTTCCTGCCCTCGTGTCGAACGCGCGCGGGCGCGGCCTGTTCGTCGCGATCGATCTGCCGACGACCCAGCAGCGGTCGGACCTCGTGAAGCGGTGTTTCTCGGAACGCCTCCTCGTGCTCGCTTGCGGCGATCGCTCCGTGCGCTTCCGCCCGCCGCTCACGATCAGCGCGGACGAGGTGTCGGATGCGGCCCGCCGCCTGCGCCGAGCGCTCGCACAGCTCTCCTGAGCCCGGGCCTCCCATGCGCGCGAGCTCGGCCGAGCTCACCGGTGTCGCGCTCGCGCTGATTGGGCGGGACGGCCATCGGGCGCTCTCATCGGCCGAGCGGCGCGAGGCGGCTCGGGCCCCTCGCGTTTCGCCAGCCATCGTTGCGAGCGTCCGCGCTGCGATCGAGCAGGGAGAGGATCCGCTCGGGGAGGCATTCTGCCGGCTGCACTCGCCCGAAGCGCGGCGGCCGCTCGGGGCGACCTACACGCCGCGCCCGCTCATCCAGTCGATGCTCGAGTGGGCGGCGCGCCGGGAGCCCGTGCGGGTGGTCGACCCTGGGGCGGGGAGCGGGCGCTTCATCGTGGCGGCAGGGAGGCGTTTTCCGCGCGCGGAGCTGATTGCCGTCGAGCTCGATCCGCGCGCGGCGTTGCTCCTGCGGGCGCACCTGCATGCCGCCGGTCTCGCCGAACGGGCGAGGGTGGTGGTAGGCGACTACCGCGAGCTGCACTTGCCGAGCGTGGAGGGGCCGACCTTGTTCGTCGGCAATCCGCCCTACGTGCGCCACCACGGGATCGAAGCGCGGTGGAAGCGGTGGTTGACCCGTGCGGCGGCGCGCCTCGGCCTCCCAGCGAGTCGCCTGTGCGGCCTGCACGCCCATTTCTTCGCCGCCACGGCGCTCCTTTCGCGTCCGGGCGACTTCGGCGCGTTCGTCACGTCCTCGGAGTGGCTCGACGTCAACTACGGCGCGTTCGTGCGCGCGCTGTTCCTCGATGCGCTCGGAGGCACGAGCCTGCATTTGCTGGAGCCCACGGTGCGCCCCTTTCCCGACGCCGAGACCACGGCCGTCGTGTCGTGCTTCGAGGTGGGCAGCCGAGCCCCGAGCGTGCGGCTCCGGCGCGTTTCGGCGCTCGCCGAGCTCGGCGCGCTCGCGGGAGGACGCCCTGTGGCGCGCGCCCGGCTCGAACGCGCTCCGCGCTGGACACCGCTCACGCGCGGGCGGCTCGCCCGGCCCGCCGGGTGCGTCGAGCTCGGGGAGCTCTGCCGCGTGCATCGCGGGCAAGTCACGGGGGCCAACGCCGTCTGGATCGCCGGTCCGCACGCGGCCGGGCTGCCCGACGCGGTGCTGTACCCAACCGTGACGCGCGCCCGCGAGCTCTTCGCGGCTCAAGGCGCGCTGCTCGACCTCGGCGTGCTCCGCCGGGTCATCGACCTGCCCGAAGACCTCGACGCCTTCTCGGGATCAGAACGCGCCGCGATCGAGCGCTTCCTCCGCAAGGCGCGCGCGCTCGGGGCGCACGAGGGCTTCATCGCGCGCCATCGCCGCGTCTGGTGGGCGGTCGGGCTGCGCGCGCCTGCGCCCATCCTTGCGACCTACATGGCGCGGCGCCCTCCGGCATTCGTGCGCAACCCGCGAGGGGCCCGGCACCTCAACATCGCCCACGGTCTCTACCCGCGCGTGTCGCTTTCCGCGGGGGCTCTCGACGCCCTCGCGGCCTACTTGGCCCGGAGCGTTGCCCTTCACCAAGGCCGCACCTACGCCGGCGGCCTCACCAAGTTCGAGCCCCGCGAAATGGAACGCCTCCTCGTCCCTGATCCCGACGCCCTCGAACGCATGGCTCTCGAGCCCACGAGCACCTTACGGAGGCGAGCGCGAGCCGCCGGTTGATTTTCCGGGTGCGAGCATCGACCCGAACACCGTGAGATGACTCGAGCGGGCTGGCGGGCCGGTGCCGGCACGAACGCGGCGGCCGCCCCTTCCATCGCCGTCCTGCTGCCACCGCCGCAGTCCAACTCAGACTTCTGCCGGCGGCCTCCACGACCGCTCCGGATCCAACTCCGAGTTGCTGTGTGCCATATGTGACCATATGCGCTGGTCAACTCGGAGTTGGTGGTTGCCATATGTGACCCTATACAAAGCTCAACTCCGAGTTGAGAATGACCATACGTTGCACTATGCGAAGCTCAACTTCGAGTTGGCAGTGGCCATATATGACCCTACGCGAGGGTCAACTCCGAGTTGCTGTGTGCCATATGTGACCCTATGCGCTGGTCAACTCGGAGTTGGTGGTTGCCATATGTTGCCATACGCTTGGCCAACTCCGAGTTGATTGAGCGGGGACTCCCCGGGCGCGTGGGCGCCAACGCCACGGGAGCCGCCGATGGCCAGCGCTACGGCGCCACACGATGGCTAGGTCATGGCGCCCCTCCGGGTTTCTGGCCGGGGGGCGGCAAAAGAGAAACCGGGGACGATGCGGGGGGCGGCCGGTGCGGGCCCACGCAACCTTGGTGCCCTCCGGTTTGGAGATATGGGCTCGTTAGGG